>NZ_LFKW01000079.1:3279-43054 GCF_001040865.1 Cellulomonas sp. A375-1
CCACCCACGCCCCGAGCGCGACCGCCGGCGTCGCGAGTGCGCGGCGCGCCATCTGATGCTGCTGCGGCCCACTCTGCGGGGCTGGGCGCTCGCCGCGACCGGTCTGGCCCTCGTCCTGGTCGGCATCGGCATGGGCTCACGCGACGTCGTACGGATCGGCGCGCTGGCCCTCGTCGTCGTCGCCGCGAGTGCGGGGGTCGTCGCCTGGCTGGACGCGGGCGGCACGCGCCGTCCGCTCACCGTCCAGCGGCTCGTCCTGCCCAACCCCGTCCACGCGGGTGAGCGGGTCGGCGTCGAGGTCCGCATCACGTCGAGCGACCCGAGCGGGCGCGCCAGGCTCGCCGGGCTGAAGTTCGCGGAGCAGGCCGCCACGGAGCTGTCCGCGGGACGCCCGTTGCGGGCACGCGTGCAGCGTTCGCCCGGCATCGTCCTCGTGTCCTACGGGGTCGAGGCCGCACGGCGCGGACGCTGGCCGCTCGGCCCGCTCGTCGTGACCCGGACCGACCTGTTCGGCACCGTGGCGAGCACCACCACGCTCGGCGAGCAGGCAGAGGTGACGGTCTGGCCCACGATCGTCCCCCTCCCCACGCCGTCGGACGTGCTGATCGGCGAGCCCGACCGCGTGGCACTGGGCGCGCGGTCGCCGTCGACAGACGACGCCTCGCTGCGCGACTACCACGAGGGCGACGACCTGCGCCGCGTGCACTGGCGCAGCAGCGCGCGGCGCGGCGAGCTCCTGGTGCGGTCCGACGAGCGTGCGGGCATGCGCCCGGTCTCGGTGCTGCTCGACATGCCCAGCCGCGGCCCGCACGTCGAGTGGACCATCTCGCTCGCGGCGTCGATCGCGCTGGCCATGCTCGAGGCGGGTCACCCCGTCCGCCTGCTCGACGGCGTCAGCGAGCACAGCACCCTCACGGGAGTCCCGTTCGTCCACACGCGCCACGACGGCGCACGGGCCGCGCTGCTCGACCGCACGGTCGACCTGGAAGCCCCCCGGGGCAGCACCGAGGCGCAGGCCAGGCTCGTGCGCGGCGCGCACCTGCTCGAGAGCACCGAGGCGGGCGGCGAGATCGTCCTGGGCGTGCTCGGTCCGCTGGGCGCCGGAGCACGCAGCGCGCTCGCCCACGTCGCCGACACCGCGCAGGGGTGGGCGATCGTGCGCACCGACCCGCAGCACGCGGGCGAGCGGCGCGACGCCGAGCACACGGTCGCCGCGCTGCGGCGGGCCGGGTGGCGCGCGTGCGAGGCCACGCCCGGCGAGCCGCTCGTCGACTGCTGGCTGCGACTGCTCGGGAGCACGCGATGAGCCCGCTCAACGTCACGGCCCCGCGCGGGTGGCGCGCCGTGCTCGCCACGACGCTGTGCGCCCTCGCGACGCTGGCGTCCCTGCACGCGCTCACGAACCTGCTCGGCACCGTGCCCTGGCGGGGTGCGGTCACCGCGATGGTCCTCGTGGTCGCCGCGAGCGTCGTCGCGGTGCGCGCAGTCACCCGCGCTGTGTGGGTACCGAGCGTCGTCGGGCTCGTCGTCGCGTTCGTCGCGGTCGTGCTGCGGTACGGCCAGCCGCCCGGCCGGCTCCAGCTGGTCCCCGACCTCTCGTCGTGGGAGCGCACGACCGCGCTGTGGTCAGAGGGGCTGCACGTCGTCCAGGTGGCGGTCGTGCCCGTCGACGTCGTCCGACCCCTCGAGCTCCTGCTCGCGGTCGGCGCGCTGCTCGTCTTCCTGGCGGCGGACCTGCTCGCCGTCGGGCTCGGCATGCCCGCGCTGGCGGGCGTCGCCTTCGCCTCGATGTGGACGCCGACGATCGTGCTCGGCTTCCCTGCGCGCGGCTCCGCCCTGTTCTGGACCGGCCTGCTCTACCTGCTTCTGCTCGCCCTGAGCGTCGCGCCCCGCGGCACCCGCGACGACGACGCGCGGCGCGCGAGCCTCGCCGGGCTGTCCGCCGCGTGCGTGCTCGTCGTCGCGCTCGTCGCGGGTCCCGCACTGGCCGGGCTGCCCGGCTGGTCGTCGTGGGGGCTGCCGCGGTTCGGCTCCGGTGGCGGCGGGCCCGTCGACCTGACCTCGGACCTCGACGTGCGCGAGAGCCTCGGCGGACGCACCGACCGCGCCGTCCTGCGCTACCAGGTGCGCAGCCCCGACGAGGTCGCGCAGGACCAGGCCGACGAGCAGGACGACTCGGCCGCACCGACTCCGACGGCCACCGCGAGCGCGGCACGCCCCGTCAACGCGAACTCGGTCGGCCCGCTGCGCGCGTTCACGCTGCTGTCCTTCGACGGCCGGTCGTGGCACGCCGACTCGGCGTCCGACAGCACCGTCCCCGTGCGCGACCTCGAGGGCCTGCTCACCCCGGACCCCGACCTGCTGGGCACAGCCCCCGACGCCGCACGCGGCACGCTCGCGATCGTCGACGCCGAGGTCGGAGCGCTCGAGGACCGGCAGCTCCCGATCCCGACGTTCCCGCGCACGCTCGCCATCGAGGGCGACTGGACGTACGACGTGCCACGTGACCAGGTCGACGGGGCCGAGAAGACGTTCGAGGGCATGCAGTTCTCGATGGTCGTCGAGATCCCCTCCCTGACGGCAGACGACCTCGAGAACGCCGCGGTGGGCGACCCCGGTGACCCGCGGGCGCTCGAGGTGCCCGCGAGCTCGCACGCCGACGACATCCGCGCGCTCGCGAACCAGGTGGCCGACGAGGCCGATGCGGGCACGCCGTACGAGCGCGCGCTCGCGCTGCAGACCTACCTGCGCTCGGCCGCGAACTTCACCTACGACACCCGCGTCGCCCCCGCCCGCACCGACGACCCCGTCTGGGACTTCCTCGAGTCACGTCAGGGCTACTGCGTGCAGTTCGCGACCGCCATGACGGTCATGGCGCGCTCCCTGGGCCTGCCCGCGCGCGTCGCGGTCGGCTTCCTGCCCGGCGCGGCCGACGGCGACTCCTACGTCATCACGGGCCAGCAGTCGCACGCGTGGCCCGAGATCTACTTCGAGGGCTTCGGCTGGACGCGCTTCGAGCCGACTCCCGCCGTGCAGACCGGCGCGCCGCCGCCGTGGAGCGACCCGTTCGCCAACGCCGGCGGAGGCCCCTTCCCGAGCGACGAGGCGATCCCGACGGCCGGCCCGCAGACCGGCAGCACCGCCCCGGCGACGGGCGGGCAGGGCACCGTGACCACCACCGAGCGCTCGACATGGATCCCGGTCGCGATCACCGTGGCCGTGGTGCTGCTGCTGGCGGCGCTCGTCGTGACCGTCCTCGCGCGTCGTCGCGCGCGCGTGCTCGCCGACCTGACGCCCGAGCAGGCGTGGGCACGGCTGCGCCGTGGCCTCGCACGGCTCGGTGTCCGGTGGACGGCGGCGACGACCCCTCGCGCCGCCGTGCCTGTCGTCGTGCGGCAGGTCGAGCGCGCGGGTGGGGGTGCACTCGACGACGCGTCCGTCGAGGCGCTGCGCTCGCTCGCACGCGCGGTCGAGCAGGAGCGCTATGCGCGGCAACCCGTGGCACCCGAGCCCGGCGCGACCGTGCGCTGGGCCGACCAGGTGGTCGCCGGTGCGCGCGGCGCGGGCGTGGCCCGCACGAGTCGACTCACCCAGGCTGTGCGCGCGGTGCGGGCGAGGGTCAGCCGCACCGGTCAGACCGCGCGACGCTGAGGCGTCGGTCGCCGTCGCTCGCGCCCGGTGCACCCGCACCGGGTATGCCGCTCGCACGGCGCATCATGACGAAGTTCACCCCACCACGGACGGCGTGGGTGAGATGCCGACCGGCCGGCAGGACCAGTCAGTGAGACGACCGGACCACGGGCGACGCCGCGCGGGGTCCGGGGGTCAGAGACCGCCCTCGCCGCGACGGCGGTCCCAGCGCTCCTCCATGCGTGACATGAAGCTCTGGCCCTTGGCCCGGCCACGGGAGGACTTCTGACCGCCGTGCTTGCGCACACCGCCGTCCTCGGTGACGACGCCGGTCGGCCCGGACTGGCGGTGCGGCCGCGCGAACGCGTAGGCGACCGCGGCGAACATCACGATGAAGCCCACGACGCCGAGCAGCGGAAGACTGCCCGCGGCTCCGATCACGAGCAGCAACAGGCCGACGGCCGCACCGATCCCGGCCACGACATAGCGCCCGACAGCGCGACGGCCACGCTGCGTGAGCGTGTTCGCCAGGCGCGGATCGTCAGTCGCGAGCTGGCGCTCCATCTGCTCCAGGACGCGCTGCTCGTACTCAGAGAGAGGCATCCCGACCCCCGATGGTCATGTCGATGAACGTGTCGGCATCAGGATAGATCCGCCACCTGGAAGGTGGTAGTCGGGCGGGCCGACGACGGCGCCGGGATCGCGGCGGCAGACCGGATCGCGCGGGCTCCGAACTTGTCCCGGACCTGGTCCATGGCGCGCTCGGCCTCCCGGTGCGCACCGTCCGTGCCGTCCACCTGGTCGTCGACCTCCGCGAACGTCGGCTGGCGGACGGCGGCGGACACGGGCGACAGCATCTCGACCCGCACGCCGACGAGCCGGACCGGCAGTCCCCCCAGGTCCACGCCCGCCAGCAGCGCGCGCGACGCCAGGTAGATCTCCCGCCCGACGTCCGTCGGGGTGGCCAGGGTCCGCGAGCGCGTGAGGGTCTTGAAGTCCGCCGTACGGACCTTGACCGTGACCGTCCGGGCAACCAGCGAGCGTTGCCGGAGCCGGCGCGCGCACCGGTCGGCGAGCTCCAGGGCCTTGGCCTGGACGACGCCGAGGTCGTGCTCGTCCGTGACGAACGTCTCCTCCGCGCCGATCGACTTCTCCTCGCGCCCCGGGCTGACGGGCCGTGGGTCCCGACCCCACGCGAGGTCGTGCAGGTGCGCACCCGCGACCTTGCCCACAGCGCGCTGCACGGTCGTCACGTCACTGTCCGCGAGCTCGGCCACGGTCGTGATCCCCCACCGGCCGAGCGCCACCTCGGTGCGTTCGCCGACGCCCCACAGGGCCCCGACGGGCAGGGCACGGAGAAACTCCACCGTCGCGGCCTTGGGCACCAGCAGCACCCCGTCCGGCTTGGCGTTGCCCGACGCGATCTTCGCGACGAACTTGGTCGACGCGATGCCGACCGAGCACGTGATCTCGTAACGCTCGCGCACGACCCGTCTGATGGCCTCGGCGATCTGTGTCGGGGGCCCGAGCCGTCGTCTGGCCCCCGCGACGTCGAGGAACGCCTCGTCGACGCTCACCTGCTCCACCAGTGCCGTCACGTCGGAGAGCACCTCCATGACGCCGACCGAGACCTCGTGGTAGGCGCTGTGGTCGGGCGGTACCACGACGGCCTGCGGGCACAGGCGCATCGCGGCGGCCATGGGCATCGCCGAGTGCACCCCGAACGCGCGGGCCTCATAGGTCGCCGCGAGCACGACGCCGCGCGCTGCGCCACCCACGATCACCGGCAGCCCGCGCAGCTGCGGCCGTCGCGCGAGCTCGACGGACGCGAAGAACGCGTCCATGTCCACGTGCAGGATCGAGCAGCCGTCCTCGCTGGACCCCCAGCTCCGGCGCACCTGCGCCGCGCGGGGCGCCCTGCTCATGAGGCACGCACCGAGAGCATGCGCGGGGCGGCGCCACGCTCGGCGGCGTCCTGCGCGTCGAGCTCGTGGACGAGCTCGCGCGCGGCGTCCACCAGGTCCTCGGCGGCGCAGAGCGTGCGCTCGGCACGGTCCTCGTCGACCTGGTCGAACCGGCCCGCGTCGATCGCCGAACGCAGCGCGGCGCCGTCGGCGAAGAACCGCGCGAGACGCTCGAGCTCGGGTGCCACCTGGGTGAGCATCCCCCAGACCGTGCGCGGCGCGCCCCGGCCGGTGGGGGTGCCACGGCGCGCGACCACCGCCGCACCGGCCCGCAGACCGGCCAGGTGGGCGTGCCCGAACCTCTCCCACGGCTCCGCGGAGTACTGGGCGGCGAGCAGCTCCGCATCGGCGCGCGCCAGCAGCTCCTGAGCGCGGCCCGCGTGCACCACTGCCACCATCTCGCCACCTCCGCCTCGCGCCGTCCGGCCCGTCGCCGGTGAGTCCCGTGTCCTGAGTCCGTGTCCCGCATTCGCGTCTCGCCAGTATCGAACGTCTGTTCGATCCGCGTCAAGCGCTCCCGGCCCGCAACCGCCGGGACGAGGAGCCCCCGGGCGAGCCTTAGGGTCGACGCATGCCCGACCGTGGACGACGCCAAGGCTCTCACCGACCACCCACATCCCCCGGCTCCGGCGGACGCCCGGGCTCCCGGTCCGACGTCCGCACGCTCCGCGCGGCGTGGCCGTCCGGTCCGGTCACGATCCCCACGGGCACGGTCGAGGTCGTCCCCGACCCCGACCACTCCTCGGGCGCCACGGTGCTGGTCAACGGCGTGCCCAGCTCCTACCTCGACCTCGAGGACCCCGGCGTCCTCGCGTTCGAGTACATGCAGCAGATGGCGCTGGTCGTCGACGTGCTGCGCCCCGGCGACGCGCTCGACGTCGTGCACCTCGGGGCGGCGGGGTGCGCGCTCGCGCGCGCGATCGACCACGTCCGGCCCGGCTCGCGCCAGATCGCGATCGAGCTCGACGCCCGGCTGCCCGAGCTCGTGCGCACCTGGTTCGCGCTGCCGCGCTCCCCCGCGCTGCGGATCCGGGCCGGCGACGCACGCGCCCAGCTCGCCCTGCTCCCCGCCGCCTCCGCGGACGTCGTCGTGCGCGACGTGTTCGCCGGGGACTCCACGCCGTCGCACGTCACGACCGTCGAGATGGTGCGCGACGTCGCCCGGGTGCTGCGGCCCGGCGGCCTCTACCTCGTCAACTGCGCCGATGGCGCGGGGCTCGTGCGTGCCCGCAGCGAGGCGGCCACGCTCGCGGACGTGCTCACCGACGTCGTCGCGATCGCCGAGCCCGCGCTGCTGCGCGGACGTGGCTACGGCAACGTCGTGCTCGCCGCCACCGACGACCCCCAGCTGCTCGCGGTCGCGGGCCTCGCGCGCGCGGTCCGCAGCCTGCCGGCACCGGCCCGCCTGCTGCGCGGAGACGACCTCACGACCCTCGTCGGCGCAGCCCCGGTCCTGCGGGACCCGCCGCCCGACCCGAGCTGACCGCGTCCACGCACGAGCGCGCCCGGGGGCACGGGCACGGCGGATGGGACGACTCGCGCGCGGGGACGACGAGGGGGCCGACCCTGACGGGTCGGCCCCCTCGCGGACTCGTACGACGCTCGACGTCGAGCGCCCGAGGTCAGACCGGGCGGACGTGCTCCGCCTGCGGACCCTTCTGGCCCTGCGTGATCTCGAACTCCACGCGCTGACCCTCCTCGAGCGTCCGGTAACCCTGCGTCTCGATCGCGGAGTAGTGGACGAAGACGTCGGCACCGCCGCCGTCCTGGGCGATGAAGCCGAAGCCCTTCTCAGCGTTGAACCACTTGACTGCACCCTGCGCCATGTCGTGCTTCCTTGTCGTTCCACTCGGTGACGGCCGCGGAACTGCTCCGCGTCCGTGCCGCAATGCCTCACGTCCTGCACCGGGTGGGCCAGCCAAGGGCTGGTGGGACTGCCGCCCGGGAGAACCGGGAGCGACGGCACCGGTCAAGCGATCACGCCACTGCAACGTCAGCGATCTTTGCATCGCCGATGTGTCGTGCGCCACGCCTCCCGGCGCCCGTTCGACCAGATTTCGACAACGATTGGGTAAACACCGGACCGCGCGTGGGCCGGACGGGTGACGCGGGACGGGTCAGGGCCCGGCGGGGTCGTCGCCCTGCTGGGCCAGGAAGCGCTCGAACTCGGCGCCCAGCTCGTCGGCCGTCGGCAGGTCCGTGGCCTGCGCGAGCAGGCTCGTGCTGCCGAGGTTGCGGCTGAACGCGTCGTACTGCTCCTCGAGCGCGGTCACGAGCGACCGCACCTCGTCGGACTGCGAGACCTGCCGCTCGATCTCGAGCGTCGCGTCGGTCGCGGCCGACTCGAGCTCGCCCGTACGCAGGTCGAGCCCCGTCGCGCGCTCGACTGCCCGCAGAGCCGCGATCGTGGCCTGCGGGTACTGCGACTGCGCGAGGTAGTGCGGGACGTGCACCGCGAAGCCCATCGCGTCGTGGCCGGCCTCGCCCAGGCGCAGCTCGAGCAGCGCCGATGCGCTCGCCGGCACCTGGACCTGGCCGAACCACGACTTGTGGTCGGCGACGAGCTCGTCGCGCGTGGCGTGCGCCGTCACGGAGACCGGACGGGTGTGCGGCAGCCCCATCGGGATGCCGTGCAGCCCGATGGTCAGCGGGACGTCGAACCGCTCGACGAGCTGCCGGACAGCCGCGACGTATCGCTCCCACTGCACGTCCGGCTCCGCGCCGTGCAGCAGCAGGAAGGGCACACCCTCGCCGTCACGCACGAGGTCGACGACGAGCTGCGGCTCCTCGTAGTGCGTCCAGGCGGTCGCGTCGAAGGTCATGGCTGGCCGCCGGGAGCGGTAGTCGACCAGCTGGTCGGCGTCGAACGTCGCCAGGCGCGTGTGCGGGAGCTCCTCGACCAGGTGCTCGACCGCGAGCTGTCCCGTGCTGCCGGCGTCGACGAACCCGCGCACCGCGTGCACGAGCACCGGTCCGCTGCCCTGTGCCACTGACCGGGCCCTGACCTCGGCCGCAGCCACCGGGTCCACCTCGTAGATCTCGCTGGGGTCCAGCACGCGCACTCCCTGTCGTCTCGGTCGGACGTCTGGCGTGCACAACGCGCCGCGAGCGGTGTGGATTCCCGCCGGCCCGCTCAGTGCCGCGGGAGCCGCACGACCTCGACGAAGAACTCGTCGATCTGGCGCACGATCGTGATGAACGCGTCGAAGTCGACGGGCTTGGTGACGTAGGCGTTCGCGTGCAGCGCGTAGGAGCGCACGACGTCCTCCTCGGACTCGGACGTCGTCAGCACGACGACCGGGATCGACCGCAGCCGGTCGTCGGCCTTGAGCGCCTGCAGGACCTCACGGCCGTCCATGCGCGGCAGGTTCAGGTCGAGCAGGATCAGGTCGGGCGTGGGAGCGTCCGCGTACTCGCCCTCCTTGCGCAGGTACTCGAGCGCGCTCACCCCGTCCGAGACGACGTGCAGCGCGTTCTTGACCTTGTTGTGCTCGAACGCCTCGCGCGTCATGAGCACGTCACCGGGGTCGTCCTCGACGAGGAGGACGTCGATCGTCTGGCGCGCTGCGGGCATCACGGTGCTCCGTTCGTGGCGGTGGCCGGCGACTCGGGGACGGTCGTCGGGGGTGCGGGGTCGCGCGTGGCGACGCCCGAGGTCGGCAGGGTCCAGCACACACGGGTGCCGACCCCCGAGGCGGGCTGCTCGAGCCAGATGCGCCCGCCGTGGAACTCGACGATCTTCTTGCACAGCGCCAGGCCGATCCCGGTGCCGTCGTACACGTCCTTGGCGTGCAGCCGCTGGAAGATGACGAAGACCCGCTCGGCGTACTGCGGGTCGATCCCGATGCCGTCGTCCTCGCACGCGAGCTCGACGCCCTCGTCGGTCGTGCGCGCGGTGACATGCACGTGGGCCGGCTGGTCCGGCCGGTGGAACTTGACCGCGTTGCCGACGAGGTTCGCGAACAGCTGCACGAGCAGCGCCTCCTCGCCCTCCACGGTCGGCAGGTCGTCGTACGAGACCGACGCGCCCGACTCCTCGATCGCCTCGGACTGCTGCTCGATCGCGGTCCGCAGCGCGTCCCCGAGGTCGACGTCGACGACCTCGGGACCGACGCGCCCGACGCGGGAGAACCCGAGCAGGTCCTGGATGAGCCGCTGCATGCGCTTGGCGCCGTCGACCGCGAAGTGGATGTACTGGTCGGCGCGCTCGTCGAGCTGTCCGCCGTAGCGCTTCTGGAGGAGCTGTGTGAAGCTCGCGACCTTGCGCAGCGGCTCCTGCAGGTCGTGCGACGCGACGTATGCGAACTGCTCGAGGTCCCGGTTCGAACGCCGCAGCTCCTCGGCCTGCGCGGCGAGCTGGGCGTGCGCCTGCTCGACCTGCGCGTGCGCGGCCTCGACGTTCGCGACCTGCTGGACGAGCGTCGTGCGCATGTGCTCGACGTCGCGCGCGAGCGTCGCGACCTCCCCCGGGCCGCGCACCGTCACGGGGTGCGCCAGCTGTCCTTCGGCCACCAGGCGGACATCCGCCCCGACCGCCTCGATCGGCTCGAGCACCCACCGTCGCAGCGCGATCCACGTCGCCCCACCCAGCAGGACGATCGCGGCGGCGAGCAGCAGGACGACCGTGCTCGCGCCGCGCGTCCACGCCGTGAGCTCGCCCGCGACGTCCGCGCGCACCGCCCGGAGCTGCTCGACGAAGGCCGTGACCGCCGTGCGCACGTCGGCGAACTGCGCACTGCCGTCCTCGACCTGCGCGCGGCGCACCGACTGCGGGCCTCGCGCCTCGATCTGCGCGACGAGCGGGTCGGCGTAGTCCGCGTACCAGGCCGTCGCGAGCTCGTGCGCACGCTCGGCCGCACGCGTCGTCTCGGGGTCCGAGCGCACCCGCGTCACGGCGGCCGCGACGTCGAGGAACGGGGTCGCCGCGGCGCGCTCGCTCTCGTACAGCTGCAGCGCAGCGGGGTCACCCGTGAGGGCGTAGCCGCGCACGGCCGACTCGGCGTCGATCAGCGCGATGTAGGCGCCGTCCGTCGCGCTGATCGCGTCGAACAGGTCCTGCGTGACGATGTCCTGGCGGCGCACCTGCTGGACGTAGGCGACGGTCGCGAACGCCACGACGAGGACGAGCAGCACGCCGACCACCGCGAACCACCGCTGCAGCTGCCACCGCAGGGCACGCCCGTTCGCGCCGGGCTCCGGGCTCACGCGCGCCACCCGACCACGACCACGGCCGCGTCGTCCACGAGGTCGCCGCCGTGCAGCGTCCGGACGCCCTCGATCACGCGCTCGACGACGTCGGGACCGCCGGGGTCCAGCGCCTCGGCCGCGAGCGACTCGTCCACGACCGCGAGCAACCCCGGCTTGCCGATCCGTTCGGTCGAGTCCGCGAGGGTGGCCTCCATGAGCCCGTCGGTGTACAGCAGCAGGCGCCAGCTCGCGGGCAGGTCGAGCTGCAGCGGTGTCCACCCGCCGGGCACGGGGATGCCCAGGGCACGGCCCCGCCGTGCAGCGCTCGCGAGTGTCGTCGGGGTGCCGAGCACGAGCGGCACCGGGTGCCCGGCGAGGTACAGGTCGGCCGACCGTCGGTCGGGCGCGACGGCGACCATCGCGACGGTCGTGAAGATCTCCGCCCGGGGGCGCTCGGCCTCCAGCACGCGTTCCAGGAGGCCGAACAGGTCGTCGGTCGGGACCCCCGCCAGCACGAGCGTGCGCCACGCGGTCCGCAGCGTCGCTCCGAGCGCAGCCTCGTCGGGCCCGTGGCCGCACACGTCACCGACGATCGCCAGCACCGTGCCGTCGAGCCGCTCGACCGCGTCGTAGAAGTCGCCCCCCAGCACGCCGTCACGCCCCGCGCGGTACCCGACGAGCAGCTCGAGCGCCCGGTCGTTCACGGCCGGACGCGGCAGCAGCGCCTGCTCGAGCCGCGTCGTCTCCTGCTCGCGCACGAGGCTGCGGTACAGCGCGCGGTCCGCGTGCTCGAGCTGGCGGCGCGCGATCGCGTACCGCACCGAGCGCGCGAGCCGCTCGCCGTCGACGTCGCTCTTGACGAGGTAGTCCTGCGCGCCGGCCGCGACGGCCGCGAGCCCCGTGGTCGAGTCCGCGAGTCCTGTGAGCACGATCACGGGTGGCGCGCCCGCCGCGAGCAGTCGGCGCAGGGCCGGCAGTCCCGACGCGTCGGGCAGCCCGAGGTCCAGCAGCACGCAGTCGACGTCGAGCATCAGCGCCGCCTCGTCGAGCGTGCGCGCCCAGGTGAGGCGTGCGTCGAGCCCGGAGTCCGCGAGATGCTCGGAGGCCAGCATCCAGTCCCCCTCGTCGTCCTCGACGACGAGAAGCCGGAGGGTCGCGGGCACGTCGGGACCCGGCGCGCGGCGCGCGTCGTCGACGTCGATCATGGTCAGCCCTCCTTCGGCACCAGGCAGCGTACGGGCGGATGCGTCCGTCGTCGCGTGATCGCGCCGTGATGCCGGTCGGATTGCGGTCGCAGGCACCTCGCGTCACACGGCGGGGCGTCGCGACGACCCGCACGAGGTGGAATGATGGACGGTCGCTCGTGTGGCCCCACGACGAGCTCTCTCCAGGAGGACACCCGCGTGACGAGCCCGGACGACGAGATCGCCCTCGAGCAGCAGCAGGTCGACGTCGTCTACGGCCGCCTCGACGAGCTGCGCGCGCAGAACCGGTCGCGGCTCGCGGCCGTGCGTCGCGAGGGCCCGTCCGGCTCGCCCCAGAACCGCAGCGAGCGCGACGCGTTCGCGACGCTCTACGAGGACCGGCTGGCCCAGCTCGAGGCGGTCGAGGAGCGGCTCGTCTTCGGTCGGCTCGACCTCGACGACGGCGCGCGGCGCTACGTGGGTCGCATCGGCCTGACCGACGTGGAGCAGACGCCGCTGCTGACCGACTGGCGGGCACCCGCGGCACGCGCGTTCTACCGGGCCACCGCGGCGCACCCCGACGGGGTCCAGCGTCGCCGCCACGTCGTCACGCGCGGGCGGACCGTGACGAGCGTCGAGGACGAGGTGCTCGACCTCGACCTGCTCGACGGCGACCCCGACGCGCTGAGCGGGCTGTCCGGCGAGGGGGCACTGCTCGCCGGGCTGCGCGCGGGCCGGACCGGCCGGATGGGCGACATCGTCGCGACCATCCAGTCCGAGCAGGACGCGATCATCCGCTCCGAGCTGAACGGCGCGCTCGTCGTGCAGGGCGGGCCCGGAACCGGCAAGACCGCGGTCGCGCTCCACCGCGCGGCCTACCTGCTGTACGCCCACCGGCGTCTGCTCGAGCGCTCGGGCGTGCTCCTGGTCGGGCCGTCCCGCACGTTCCTGCGCTACATCGACCAGGTCCTGCCGTCGCTCGGCGAGACGGGCGTCGTGACGACGACGATCGCGGACCTGGTGCCTGGCGTGGAGGCGACCGGCACCGAGCCGGAGCACGTCGCCGCGATCAAGGGCCGGGCCGTCATGGCCCGCGTGATCGCGCGCGCCGTGAGCGACCGCCAGCGGGTGCCCGCCGAGCCGACGAGCGTGCGCATCGACGGCCGCACCGTCGTCGTGCGGCCGAACGACGTCGCGCAGGCGATCGCCCGCGCGCGCCGACTGCACCGCCCGCACAACCTGGCGCGCGTCGCGTTCGTCCGCGACATGCTCTCGCGCCTCGCGTCGCAGTACGTCGACCAGCTCGCGTTCGAGGTCCCCGCCGACGAGCGTGCGGAGATCCTCGAGGAGCTCCGCTCGACCCGCGAGATCCGGGTCGCGCTCAACCTCGCCTGGATGCCGCTCACGCCCCAGAAGCTGGTGGCGGACCTGTACGCCAAGCCGTCGCGCCTGGAGTCGGCCGCGCCGCAGCTCTCCCCCGGCGACAGGGCGCTGCTCGCGCGCGACCCCGACGCGCCGTGGACCCCGGCCGACGTCCCGCTGCTCGACGAGGCCGCCGAGCTGCTCGGCGAGGACGACCAGGCCGCCAAGGCCCAAGCGCGGGCCGCGGCCGCGGCGCGGCAGCGCGAGGTCTCCTACGCGCGCCAGGTGCTCGAGCAGACCAGCGCGGGCGCGTTCGTCTCCGCCGAGCTCCTCGCGGACCGCTTCTCGGCCGGCGGGCCGGTGCTCACCACCGCGGAGCGGGCCGCGGCGGACCGGTCGTGGACGTACGGTCACGTCGTCGTCGACGAGGCGCAGGAGCTGTCGTCGATGGCGTGGCGCGCGCTGCTGCGGCGCGTGCCCACGCGTTCGCTCACGATCGTCGGGGACGTCGCGCAGACGTCGTCGGCCGCGGGTGCGCGCCAGTGGGCCACGATGCTCGACCCGGTGCTGCGCGGGACGTGGCGGCAGGCCGACCTGACGGTGAACTACCGCACCCCGGCGTCGGTCGCGGACGCGGCGGGCCGCGTGGCCGATGCCGCGGGGCTCTCGCGCTCGCCGCTGACGTCGGCGCGCGAGGTGCCCGACGCGCTCGAGCTGACCCGGGTGGACGACGAGCAGCTCGTCCGGACCGCGGCATCGACCGCGGTCGACGCGCTGCGGGCGGTGCAGGACGAGTCGGGCGCCGGGCGCGTCGCCGTGGTCGCCGTCGAGTCACGCGTGCCCGAGCTGCGCGACGCGATCGAGGCCGCGGGATGCACGCCGCCCACGACGAACGGCGTGCTCGACCTCGACGCGCCCGTCGTCGTGCTCACGGCACGGCAGTCCAAGGGCCTCGAGTTCGACCAGGTCGTGCTCGTCGAGCCGAGCGAGATCCTGGCGGGCTCGGCGGGTGACCTGTACGTCGCGATGACCCGGACGACGAGGACGCTGCACGTCCTGCACGCACGCGAGCTCCCGGCCGGGCTGGTCGACTGACCAGGCCCGGGGTGGTCACCGGCCGCCCCACGCGCCCTGGCCGGTCGGGACGTCCGCCGCGGTGTCCGCAGGTCGGACACCGCGGCGCCCAGCACCCGGACAGGCGCACGATGGGCCCGTGCCCAAGGCCCTTCTTCTCGAGAACCTGCACCCGCACGCCCGCGCCATCCTCGAGGCCGCGGGCTTCGACGTCATCACGCGGACCGGCGCGCTGGACGAGTCCGAGCTGATCGACGCCCTCGACGGCGTCGAGCTCCTCGGGATTCGCTCCAAGACGCAGGTCACGGCGGACGTGCTCGCGCACGCCCCCGACCTCGTCGCGATCGGCGCGTTCTGCATCGGGACCAACCAGATCGACCTGCGTGCCGCTGCCTCGCTCGGCGTCGCGACGTTCAACGCGCCGTTCTCCAACACCCGTTCCGTGGTGGAGATCGCGATCGCCGACATCATCTCCCTGACCCGGCGCCTCACGGTGTTCGACAAGGAGATGCACGACGGCGTCTGGAACAAGTCCGCGACCGGCGCGCACGAGGTCCGCGGCCGGACCCTCGGCATCATCGGCTACGGCAACATCGGCACCCAGCTGTCGGTGCTCGCGGAGAATCTCGGCATGTCGGTCGTCTTCTACGACGCCGCCGAGAAGCTCTCGCTCGGCAACGCGCGTCGCGCCGCGACGCTCGACGAGTTGCTCGAGACCGCCGACGTCGTCACGCTGCACGTCGACGGCCGACCCGGCAACGCGGGCTTCTTCGGCGCCCCCCAGATCGCGCGGATGAAGCCGGGCTCGATCCTGCTGAACCTGTCGCGAGGCTTCGTCGTCGACCCGGCGGCGGTGCGCGACGGGATCGTCTCGGGCCACCTGGCCGGCGCGGCGATCGACGTCTTCCCCGAGGAGCCCAAGCGCAAGGGCGACCCGTTCGAGTCCGAGCTGCGGGGTCTGCCCAACGTCATCCTCACGCCGCACACCGGCGGCTCGACCGAGGAGGCCCAGGAGGCGATCGGTCAGTTCGTCGCGAACAAGGTGCGCGACTACCTGGCCACGGGCTCCACGACGCTGTCGGTCAATCTGCCGAACGTCGCGCTGGACCAACCCCCGGGCGTGCACCGCCTCGCCTACCTGCACCGCAACGTCCCCGGCGTGCTGGCCACCGTCAACGCGACGCTGGCCGAGCACGGCGTGAACATCGAGGGCCAGCTCCTCGCGACGCGCGGCGAGCTCGGTTACGTGGTGACCGACGCGGGTTCGCCCGTCGAGGACGCGCTCGTCGACGCGCTCGCCGCCCAGCCCGAGGCGATCCGGGTCCGCCTGCTCTCCTGAGCGCCGCGGCCGGGCCCGCGCACGTCGAAGGCACTGCACGTCGAAGGCACTGCTCGTCGAAGGCACTGCACATCGAAGACCATTCACGTCGAAGGCCCCGACCGTCTCCGGTCGGGGCCTTCGTCCGTCCGCGCCTCGGGGCGCAGCAGTCAGCGGTCCGTCAGGACGAACCGGACTTGCGCTGGAAGCGCCGCTGCCCAGGGCCGTTCGTCTCCGAGCCGTGCACCGTCCCGGTGTTCGCCTGCGCGTCGGCCGTGCGGTGCTGCGAGCTCTTCTTGCGCTCGAGCGCCTCGCGGAACTTCGCCTTCGCGTCCTCGCTCACCGCAGGCTTCGTGTCGTCGTGCGCCATCGGCTCCTCCTGTACTTCGTCGAGACCCCAGCGTGGCCGACGCGCGGCGCGCGTGCCACCTCAATCCACCCCTTGGCGTCAGCGCATGGCGACCGCCTGCTCCACCGGGAGCCAGCGGCGCCACCAGCGCAGCACGTGGTCGAACCGCTCGACGCGGTGCTGCGGTCGGCCCGACCGGGTCAGCTCGTGCCCTTCGCCCGGGAACAGCAGGAGCTCGGTGGCCACGCCACGGCGCTTGAGCTCGACGAACCACCGCTGACCCTGCTCGACCGGGCACCGCCAGTCCTGCTCCGAGTGGATGACGAACGTCGGGGTGCGCACCGCGTCCACACGGGCCATGGGCGACTGCGCGGCGACCTGCGCGTGCTCGGTCTGCGGCTCACCGAGGTACTCGAGCCCGAAGAACCAGCCGATGTCGCTCGACCCGACGAAGCTGATCGGGTCGAGGAAGCCGCGCTCGACGATCGCCGCGGCGAACCGATCCGTGCGCGTCGTCAGCCACGCCGTCAGGTAGCCGCCGTACGACCCACCCATGACACCCGTGCGCGTCGCGTCGAGGCGCGGGTCGGTGAGCGCCTCGTCCAGCAGCGCGAGCACGTCGTCGGTGTCGACCGTGCCGAACCCGCGCCGGATGGCGCGGCCGTGCGCACGACCGCGGCCCGACGAGCCGCGCGGGTTGCCGTGCACCACCGCGTAGCCCGCCTCGGCGAGCACCTGCACCTCGTCGAACAGCGCGTGCGTGTACTGCGCGAACGGCCCGCCGTGGATCATGAGGATCGTCGGGTACGGGCCCGGGCCGTGACGGTCGGGGTCAGGCGTGGTCACCCAGCCCTCGACGCGGTAGCCGTCGGGCGCGTGCGCCACCAGGGCCCGCGGCTCGCGGACACGGCCGGTCGCGCGCAGCTCCGCGGACAGGTCGGTGAGCACGCGCTCGCCGCCACCCGTGACGACGACGACGTCGCCCGCGCTCAGCGGCGTCGCACGGACGGCCACGAGCAAGCCGCTCGCGGCCGCGGCGCCGGTCACGACGACCGGACCGGTCAGCAGGTCGTGCAGCGCGCCGTCCTGGTCGACGCGGCTCAGGTGGACTGCGCCCGAGCGCGCCGGAGCGACGACGACTGCCCCACCGTCCGCTCCGCCGTCCGCCGTGCCGACCTCGAGCAGCACCGCCGGGTCGAGCTCGACCTCGTCGGCGTCCGTCAACCGCCGCGCCGGCCCCGCCGCGCGACCCGTCGCGTCGAGCCGGACCTCGAACAGCCCCGTCAGCGCAGCCACGAAGTCGCGCCCCGATTCCCCCTGGTCGTCAGCCAGGAGCCACGCGCGGCGCCCATGCGACGACACCAGCACGCGGGACACCGCGAGCGTCGAACCGGCGTCGGCGTCCGTGATCGGCACGATCGGCGCCGCGCCCTCGTCGCCCGAGAGCTCAGACGGCACAGCGATCGCGACGGCGTCACGCCGCAGATCCTGCTCGCGCTGCGCGTGGCGCGCCAGGACGGCCACGATCGCGGTGCCGTCGGGGAACCAGCGCGGGGCGTCGACGTCGTTGTCGGCATCCGTGAGGCGGAACGACGGCGGCACCGCGACGGCGTCCGCCGCAGCCTGCGGCACCTCGACGACGAACAGCTGGCGGGTGCGGTCACGCGTGTACCCGAGCCCGTCGGAGCGGTGCCGCAGCTCGGTGACGAGGCGAGGGCGCTCGGCGGCCGGGTCGCCGTCCGGCAGGTAGCGCCCCTCCTGCGGGACGCGTGAGACGTACGCGACCCGTCGGCCGTCGGGCGAGAACCGCGGCTGCGCGGCCCCCAGCGGCGCCGACGTCAGCGCGAAGGGCTCGCCGCCGGCGGTCTCCACGAGGTGCAGCTGCGGCCTGGCCGTGCCGCCGCCCCGGACGAACACGACCCAGCGGCCGTCGGGCGAGACGTCGGGGTCGCTGTCCGCGTGGCCGCGCGTGAGCTGCCGGGCCGCTGAGCCGTCGGTCGGGACGAGCCACAAGCCGCCGCGGTACTGGTCCGACTCAGCGTCGGGCCTGGTCACGGCGACGATCGCGGCGGAGCCGTCGGGCAGCAGGGCGGGTGCGCCGGGGGCGCGCAGCAGGAAGACGTCAGCGGGGAGCATGACTCGACGTTAACCCGCCGACGGGCTACATCCCGTGACCGGCAGGGCCGCTCAGAGGGCCGGGCCGGAACCCGCGACGGGCTGGCGTTCGGAGTCCTGATCGGGACCGGGGTCGTCCTCGGCGACGTCGTCACCGTCGCGTTCCGCGCGCTCCGCTCGCAGGACCGTGATCGCCGCCTCGAAGTCCTCGAGCGAGTCGAAGGCCTGGTAGACGCTCGCGAACCGCAGGTACGCGACCTCGTCGAGCTCGCGCAGCGGGCCCAGGATCGCCAGCCCGATCTCGTAGGCGTCGATCTCCGCCGAGCCCGACGAGCGCAGCGTCTCCTCGACCTTCTGTGCGAGCAGGGCGAGGTCGTCCTCGCTCACCGGGCGACCCTGGCACGCCTTGCGCACGCCGCCCGCGATCTTGTCGCGGCTGAACGGCTCGGTCGCGCCCGACCGCTTGACGACGGACAGGCTCGTGGTCTCGACGGTCGTGAACCGGCGGTTGCACGAGGGGCACTGGCGACGGCGCCGGATCGACGACCCGTCGTCCGACGTGCGCGAGTCGACCACCCGGGAGTCCGGGTGACGACAGAACGGGCAGTGCACCCTGAGCCTCCCTGCTCCACCTCGGCGGGTCGACGAGCGACGACCCGACAGCGATCGTACCGACCCGGGCCCGGCCGACGAGTCGAGCCCGCCACCGGACTCCCTGACCGGCCGACGCCACCATCCCGGACGATGTTCCGCTCCCGGGCCCGGCGCGCTCCGATCGACGCGCGTCCGCACCCGCGTCGGCGTCCGCACGAGCGCATCTGCACCCGCGCTGTCGTCAGACAGGATGCGGGTGGACGCCGACGGGCGGTCGCCTCGATCGGCGACCGCCCGTCGGAGAGTCCGCTCGCGTCAGCCCCGCGGGACGACGAGCTCCTCGCCGGCCACCACCTGGTCGCCGGACAGTCCGTTCACGCGCACGAGCTCGCGCACCTGTGCGCCCACCGACTCGTGCGCTCCGCGGGAGTCGGCGGCGATGTCCCACAGCGTGTCGCCAGGCTGCACGACGTACCGGTCGAACGTCACGTCCGACGGAGCGCCGGCAGCCGCACGGGCCCCGAGACCGAAGACGGCGGCCGCCAGCACGAGGGCGAACGCGACCACGACTGCACGCCCACGGCGCGTCAGGTGCAGCGCGGGTGCGGACTCGGCGCGACGCCGCTGAGCCGTCGCAGGGCGCACGTCCCGACCCGCCCGGACCGAGGGACCGATCACCATCGTGCTCATCGCGCTTCCTCTCCTCGTGACGCTCGCGGGGCGACTGCGGCCGCTCCACGCGCCCCGCCCGTACACACGTTCGTCATACACCTGTTCGTCGTACGTCTGTACGAGTTCTACCAGAGGCCTGCGACACGCGTCCAGAGATGTCGAACAGATGTTTGAAATCACCGTCCGGCCTGCGTAGGCTTCCTGCCGAGGAACAGCGCACCACCGACCACTGACACGACCACTCGTCACGCCGCCGGCCCGGCCGGCGGCACGGCCACGATCAGCACCGCGACCGCCTGGCACCACAGGCGTTCGGGCGGTGCAGGTGGGGTCGGCACCGGCGTCGTGGCGGAGGCGCGCACCGGGCGACCGGGCCGACCACGGCCGGGCGACGGAGGTGGACTGGAGGGGTGGACGTGACGGACGAGCGGACCGACGACCAGACCGAGAGCGGTGCGCTGGGCAGGCTCGGCACGGTGCACGAGCTGCCCGAGACGCCGCCGGGCCCGGACGGGCTCACAGCCCGTCAGCGGCTCGTGCTCCAGACCATCCGCGTCTCCGTCGAGACCCGCGGCTACCCGCCGAGCATGCGTGAGATCGGCGACGCGGTCGGTCTCACCAGCCCGTCGAGCGTCAAGCACCAGCTGACCGCGCTCGAGCGCAAGGGCTATCTGCGCCGCGACCCCAAGCGCCCCCGCGCGATCGAGGTCGTCCACGCCGACGACTCGCGTGGCGTGCCGCAGTGGAGCGGCGACGGGGCCGCCGAGGTCGAGCTCGGCGACACGGGCTCCGAGCGCCTGTCGGCGCCGGCCTACGTGCCGGTGGTCGGCCGGATCGCGGCCGGCGGCCCGATCCTGGCCGAGCAGGTCGTCGAGGACGTCTTCCCGCTCCCCCGCCAGCTCGTGGGAGACGGCGAGCTGTTCCTCCTCAAGGTGTCCGGCGACTCGATGGTCGACGCGGCGATCTGCGACGGCGACTGGGTGGTCGTGCGCCGGCAGCCCGTCGCGGAGAACGGCGAGATCGTCGCCGCCATGATCGACGGCGAGGCGACGGTCAAGACGCTGCGGCGTGCGGACGGGCACGTGTGGCTCATGCCGCACAACGCCGCCTACGCGCCGATCGCCGGTGACGACGCGACGATCCTCGGCCGCGTCGTCAGCGTGCTGCGCAGCCTCTGACGCTCATGCCTGGACGACTCCCGGACCCGGGCCGCGACCTCGACCGCCGCCTGCGCGACGCGTTCTCCGGCACGCATGACGCCCACGAGACGAACCTCGCCGAGACGAACCTCGCCGACGAGACGAGCCTCGCCGAGACGGACCCGGGCGACGGCGCGGATCACGCGGAGCACGGCCCCGCCCCGCACCACGTCGACCCGAGTGCCGACCCGAGTGCGGAGCACCCGTCCCCCGACCGTTCCGCACAGGACGGGCCGGTTCCGGACGGGGACCGGTGGGAGGACGACTCCTGGGCCGACTGACGGGCGTGAGCGTGTCAGTCGGCCCAGGGTCCGATCAGGATCGGTGCCGGATCACGATCGGACCTCGACCGGCAGCGGGTCCGGTCAGAAGCCGAAGCGCCGGGCGACGTCCCGGACCGCCTGGGCGGACGCCCGCAGGCCCGAGAGCTCGTCGACCGACATCGGGACCGGCAGACGGTCGAGGACGCCGCTCGACCCCACGATCGTCGGCACCGACAGGCACACGTCGCTGATCCCGTAGAAGTCCGTCAGCAGCGACGAGACCGGCAGCACCCGTCGCTCGTCCTTGATGATCGCCTCGATGATCCGCGAGCCGGCGAGCGCGACCGCGTAGTTCGTCGCACCCTTGCCCTCGATGATCCGGTAGGCGGACTCGACGACCTCGCGGGCGATCTCGTCGCGCACCGAGTGCGTGAGCGGGCCCTCGCCCTCGATCCCCTGCCACTCGAGCAGCGGGATGGCACCGATGGACGCCGAGCTCCACAACGGCAGCTCCGAGTCGCCGTGCTCGCCCGCGATGTACGCGTGCACGTTCTGCACCGCGACGCCGGTGTGCTTGGCGATCAGGTAGCGCAGGCGGGAGGAGTCGAGCACGGTGCCCGAGCCGAACATCTGCGACGGCGGGAGGCCGGAGATCTTGAGCGAGGCGTAGGTCACGACGTCGACGGGGTTGGTGACCATCACGTAGACGGCGTTCGGCGCGACCTCGACGAGCGAGGGCAGGACCTTCTTCACCAGGCCGATGGTCGCCTCGGCGAGGTCGACGCGCGTCTGGCCCGGCTTCTGCTTGGCTCCCGCGGTGAAGACGACGACGTCGGCGTCGGCGCACACCGCGATGTCGTCGGACCCGACGACCTCCGCCATGGACATGAACTGGATGCCGTGCCCGAGGTCGAGCGCCTCGGCCTCGACCTTGGCCTTGTTGATGTCGAACAGCGCGACGTTGCGTGCCGCGCCGCGCATGAGCGCGGCGTACGCCATGGTCGAGCCGACCGCTCCGGCCCCGACGATCGCGAGCTTCGACGTCCGGCGGTGGGTCGCACCCACGGATGCGGACGGGTCGTCGCTGTCCCGGCTCTCGAGGATCTGCTCGGACATCGGTGCGCCTCCAGAGGGTGCGGGGATCGGGCGTGCGTCGTGCGGGCGTGCGAGGGTGCGCCGGCGCGGAACACGCCGTCGACCTGCGTGTCCACTGTCTGCTGACCCTCGTCCGCAGGCTACCGGCTCAGCCGTCACGCAGGCGCGTGAGTGCCGCCACGGCCACGTCGCGCTCAGTGGTCCGCCAGAAGGGCGGCATGGACCGCGCGAGGAACTCGCCGTACCGCGCCGTGGCGAGCCGGGGGTCGAGGACCGCGACCACGCCCTTGTCCTGCGGCCCGCGGATGAGCCGTCCGGCGCCCTGCGCGAGCAGGAGCGCGGCGTGTGTCGCCGACACGGCCATGAAGCCGTTGCCGCCCGCCGCGGCCACGACGTCGGCGCGGGCCGAGCGGACCGGGTCGTCGGGGCGCGGGAACGGGATGCGGTCGATGAGCACGAGGCGGCACGCGCGTCCCGGCACGTCGACGCCCTGCCACAGCGCGAGCGACCCGAACAGGCAGCTCGGCTCGTCGGCCGCGAACTGCGCGACGAGCGTGGGGAGCTGGTCGTCGCCCTGCAGCAGCACGGGGACGTCGAGCCGTTCCCGCATCGCCTCGGCGGCCGCGTTGGCCGCTCGACGGGACGAGAACAGCCCGAGCGTCGCGCCGCCCGAGGCGCGCACGAGCGCCTCGATCTCGTCGAGCTGCGCGTCGGTCGCTGGCTCGCGGCCGGGGGGAGGGAGGCGGCGAGCCACGTAGCAGATGCCCTGCCGGGGGTAGTCGAACGGGCTGCCGACGTCGAGGCCCGTCCACCGCATCTCGCCCGCTGCCACGGCGGCCGGGACGGGATCGGCGCCGGGGACGCTGGTGGGGCCCTCGGGCTCCAGGTCCGGCCGGCGCTCGAGACCCACCGAGCGCGCCATCGGGTCGAACGTGCCGCCGAGCGCGAGCGTCGCGGAGGTCAGTACAGCGGTCCGCCCCGCGAAGAGCTGGGTGCGGATCAGCCCGTTGACGGCGAGCGGCGCGGCGTGCAGCCTCGTCGTCACGGCGCCTGAGCGGTCCTCACCGCGCGCGCACCACATCACGGTGCGCGCGGCGTCCTCGGCCTCGGCGGTCATGCGCTCCGCCGTCTCGAACAACGTCAGGACGGCCGACTGCGCGACCTTGCGGCCGCCGTCGGCGGGACCCGATCCACCCGATCCGCCCGGCTCGGGCCGCAGGAGCGACAGCAGCGTGCGCGCCGCGTCCCGGACCACCGCCACGGCGTCGTGCACCTCGGCCGGCAGCCCGGCGGGGAAGCGACCTTCGCGCAGCGGCACGATGACCCCGGCGAGCGCCTCTCCCGCGGCCTCGAGGTCGGACGCGGGGACTCCGCCGTGTCGCCGGGCGACGCGCGCGGCGTGCTGCACGACGGGCAGCGACAGCTCGGCCGTGGCCTGCGTGGTGACCCGGTCCGCGAGCTCGTGCGCCTCGTCGACGACGAGGACCTGGTGCTCGGGCAGGACGCCCGGCGAGCCGGACGCGGCGATCCCGAGCATCGCGTGGTTCGTCACGACGACGTCGGCCTCGCGTGCACGGCCACGCGCACGCTCCGGGAAGCACTCGTCGAGCTTCGGGCACGCCGAGCCGATGCACTCGAGCGACGTCACGGACACCTGGCGCCACGCACGGTCGCTCACGCCGGGGACGAGGTCGTCCCGGTCGCCCGTGTCGGTCTCCTGCGACCACTCGCGCAGGCGCACGACCTGCTGGCCGAGCGCGCCGGGACCGGTCGCCCCGGCCGAGGGGTGCTCGGCGGCGCCCGCCTTCTCCGGCAGGTCGAACAGCGAGCCCTGGTCGTCGGCCGGGTACCCGCCCTCGACCTTGTGCAGGCACAGGTAGTTGTGCCAGCCCTTGAGCAGCGCGATGTCGGGGCGGCGCGGCAGGTGAGGGGCGAGCGCGTCGGCGACGAGCGGGAGGTCGCGCGTGAGGACCTGGCGCTGCAGCGCGAGCGTGGCGGTGGAGACGACGACGCGCTCGTCCGCGTGCACCGCGTGCTGGACGGCGGGCACGAGGTACCCGAGCGACTTTCCGGTGCCGGTGCCCGCCTGGACCAGCAGGTGCTCGCCGGTCCGCAGCGACGACGCGACCGCGCGGGCCATCGCGTGCTGGCCCTCTCGGCGAGCTCCGCCGAGCACGCCGACGGCGACGTCGAGCAGCTCGTCGACGGCGCCGTCGCGGTCACCGGGCTCGCGGCCGTCGGGCTCGCGAGCACCGGGCTCTGTCGCCGCCGGGTCGTCGGGCACGGACGGGGACGCGGGCATCGGGCCAGCCTAGTGCGGGTCGAGGGCCTGCCGGACTGCCGGGCGCCGCGTGCGACGCCCGCTCACGCGCGTCGGACCGACGCCTCCTCGAGCTCGGCCGCGAGCGACTCGTCGACGCGCGCGCGCAGCAGCGTGCCGTCCGCGGTGTGCTCCTCGTGGTCGATGTCGCCGTGCTCGTGCACACGGCTGACGAGGTCACCGCGCTGGTAGGGCACCACGACGTCGACCGTGACCCCCGGACGCGGCAGCTGGTCCGCGACGAGCGCCTGCAGCTCGGCGATGCCCTCGCCGCTGTGCGCGGAGACGACGATCGAGTGCAGCTCGCGCGAGCGCAGCCGGGCGATCACCTCGGGCGACGCGAGGTCGGCCTTGTTGAGCACGATGATCTCGGGCACGTCCATGGCGCCGGGGATGTCCGCGAACACGTGGCGGACCGCGGCGATCTGGCCCTCGGGGTCGGGGTGCGACGCGTCGACGACGTGCAGGATCAGGTCGGCGTCCGCGACCTCCTCGAGCGTCGAGCGAAATGCCTCGACGAGCTGGTGGGGCAACGACCGCACGAACCCGACCGTGTCGGCGAGCGTGTAGACGCGCCCGTCGACCGTCTCGGCGCGGCGGACCGTGGGGTCCAGGGTCGCGAACAGCGCGTTCTCGACCAGCACGCCGGCGTTCGTCAGCCGGTTCAGGAGCGAGGACTTGCCCGCGTTGGTGTAGCCCGCGATCGCGACGGACGGGATCGCGTGCCGCTTGCGCGACGCGCGCTTGGTCATGCGCGCCGGCTCCATCGCCGCGATCTCGCGGCGCAGCTTGGCCATGCGGTTGCGGATGCGCCGTCGGTCGAGCTCGATCTTCGTCTCACCCGGTCCGCGCGAGCCCATGCCCGCCCCGGCGCCGCCGACCTGACCGCCGGCCTGCCGGGACATCGACTCGCCCCAGCCGCGCAGGCGCGGCAGCAGGTACTCGAGCTGCGCGAGCTCGACCTGGGCCTTGCCCTCCCGCGACTTCGCGTGCTGGGCGAAGATGTCGAGGATCAGCGCGGTCCGGTCGACGACCTTGACGCGCACGATGTCCTCGAGCGCGCGGCGCTGCGACGGGGCGAGCTCGCCGTCGATGACCACGGTGTCCGCGCCGACCGCCGCGACGACTGACGCGAGCTCCGCGGCCTTGCCCGAGCCCAGGTAGGTGCCCGGGTCCGGCTTGGCGCGCCGCTGCAGCAGACCGTCGAGCACGGTCGACCCCGCGGTCTCCGCGAGGGCCGCGAGCTCGCGCAGCGACACCTCGGCGTCCTGCAGCGTGCCGTTGGACGTCCCCGCGGACGACGACGAGCCCCAGACCCCGACGAGGACGACCTTCTCGAGCCGCAGCTCGCGGTACTCGACCTCGGTGACGTCCTCGAGCTCGGTGGACAGGCCCGCGACGCGGCGCAGCGACGTGCGCTCCTCGAGGTCGAGCTGGTCGCCGTCGTACGCCGAGTGCACGGTGCCGCCCGCGTGCAGCGCGGTCCCCGCCCTCGCGAGCACCCGCGCCACCACGTCGTCGGCCACCTGCTGGGGCGAGCGGGGCTCGTCCGGCGTCGTGCTCGGTGTGGTGGTGTGGTGCGTCTCGCTCACGCGGCTCCTTCTCGGCGGGGACGCGGGCCGTCCCGCGTTCAGCCTCCAGGGTCGCACGCACGGCCGAGCACGTGCGAGGTGTTTCGCTGGAGGCGCAGGCTCGTCGGTAGGGTCGGGCCCGTGGCTGCAGACCACTACTTCACCGCACAGCCGGCCTCGGACGACGAGCGTCGCGACATCGTCGTACGCCTGGCGGGCCGTGACCTGCACGTGCAGACCGCGGGCGGCGTCTTCTCGCCCGACCACGTGGACCACGCGACGCGCGTCCTGCTCGACGAGGTGCCGCCGCCGCCCGCCGCGGGCGACCTGCTCGACCTCGGCTGCGGCTGGGGGCCGCTCGCGCTCGAGCTCGCGCTGCGCTCGCCGCAGGCCCGGGTGTGGGCGGTCGACGTCAACGAGCGCGCGCTCGACCTCGTGCGCCACAACGCCCGCGCGGTCGGTGCGTCGCACCTGCACGCCGTGCAGCCCGACGACGTGCCCGCCGACGTGCGGTTCGCCGCGATCTGGTCGAACCCGCCGATCCGGGTCGGCAAGGCCGCGCTGCACGAGCTGCTGCGGCGGTGGTTGCCGCGCCTGGCGCCGGGTGGCGTGGCGTCACTGGTCGTCGGCAAGAACTTGGGCGCGGACTCGCTGCAGCGCTGGCTGGCCGACGAGCTCGCCGGTAGCGCGACGGTCGAGCGCGTCGCGAGTGCCAAGGGCTTCCGCGTGCTGCAGGTCACGGCGTCCCCCGGGAGCGCCTGACGTCCGTGTCGGTCGCGACGCCTAGTCTGCTGCGATGCCCGCCGTCGTGACCGACGACGCGCGCGCGACCTGGGCCCGCCTGCGGACGACCACCTGGGCCATGTGCGCGCTCGTGTTCCTCGCCGCCTTCGAGTCGCTCGCCGTCACGACCGTCATGCCGACCGTGTCGCTCGAGCTCGACGGCGCAGCTCTGTACGCCGTGGCCTTCGCCGCCCCGCTCGCGTCGGGCGTGGTCGGGATGGTCGCCGCCGGGGCGTGGGCGGATCGCGTCGGACCGGCGCGGCCCCTGCTGGCCGCCGCCCTCGCCTTCGTCGCCGGGCTGCTGGTCGCAGGGACCGCGCCGACGATGGCGGTGCTGGCCGGCGGGCGGCTGCTGCAGGGCCTCGGCGGCGGCGCGCTCACCGTCGTCTCCTACGTCGTCGTCGCGCGCCTCTACCCCGGCGCGCTGCACCCGCGTGTCTTCGCGGGGTTCTCCGCGGCGTGGGTCATTCCCTCGCTCGTCGGGCCGCCCGTCGCGGGGTTCGTCACCGAGCGCGCCGACTGGCGGTGGGTGTTCCTCGGCGTGGCGGTGCTCGTCCCGCCCATCGCGGCCGTCGTGCTGGCCCGCGTGCGCTCCGTGGGACCGCCCGAGCACCCCGCGCCCCCCGAGCCCGGGGCGGAGCCCGTCGACGACGCGTCGACGACGAGCGCGCGCCGGATCGGGTGGGCGGCGCTCGCCGCGCTGGCGGTGCTCGTGCTCGGCGTCAGCGGCGAGCTCAGCAGCGCGGGGACCGTGGCGGCGTCGCTCGGCGGCGTCGCCGTCGCGCTCGCTGCCCTGTCCCGGCTCGTCCCGCCCGGCACCCTGCGAGCGGCCCGCGGGCTGCCCGCGATCGTGGCCGACCGCGGGCTGCTCGCGGGCGCCTTCTTCGGCGCCGAGGTGTACCTGCCCTACCTGCTGACGCGTCGGTACGACGTCTCGCCGACGTTCGCGGGCGTGACGCTGACGGCCGCAGCGCTCACCTGGGCGGGTGCGGCGTGGGTGCAGGGGCGCCTGGGCGAGCGACTCCCCCACGCACGGGCCATCCGGGTCGGCACGGTCGTCGTCACCCTGGGTATCGCGGGCACGGGCGTGGGTGCCGCGACGCACGCGCCGATCCCGGTCCTCGTCGCCGCGTGGGCGGTCGCGGGTTTCGGCATGGGCCTGACCTACGCGCGGCAGACCGTGCTCGTGCTGCGGTACTCGTCCGGCCGCGCCGCGGGCACCAACAGCTCCGCCCTGTCCGTCTCGGACTCGATCGGTGCGTCGCTCTCGCTGGCGGTGACGGGGGTGCTGTTCGCAGCGTTCTCGGCCCGCGGCGGTGACGCACCGTACGCCGCGTGCTTCGCGCTGACGTCGGTGCTCGCCGCCGGCGCGGCGCTCGTCGCCGTCCGCGTGACGCCCCGGGTGGTGAGCGCGCCTCAGGACGCTGGGGGCTCGCCGACCGCGTCGAGCGTGGCACGCACATGAGCGAGCCGCGGGACGCCGGCCGTCCGCTCGACGATGCGCCCGTGCGCGTCGAGCACGAGCACTGTGGGCGTGCTGTGCACGGCGAGGCGGGCCCCGAGCCGCTCGCCGCGTGACCCGGCGACGTCGAGCTCGACCAGGCGCACCCCGTCGGTGGTCTCCACGGCCCGTTGCAGCACCACGCGTGCCATCCGGCACGGCTGGCAGAACGTGCTCGACAGCTCGACCACCGTCGCCCGGGTGCCGAGCGGGACTCCCAGGTCGTCCGGCGTGAGGACCTGCTGGTCGGCCACGCTCACCGGCCGAGCAGCGCCGTCAGGTCGACGTCCATCTCGCCGACGAGCACGGCCGGACCGGCCAGCTCGGCGTGGTCGTCGCCCAGCGCGGTGACGCGGACCGTGCCGCCGGGCACGTCGACGAGCCAGGTGTCAGGCGCGTCGGCACCCGCCCACGTGCGCACCGCCATCGCTGCCGCGACGGCACCCGTGCCGCACGAGCGGGTCTCCCCCACGCCGCGCTCGTGCACCCGCATGCGCACGCGTCCCGTCGTGCGGCCGTCGACGACCGTCTCGCCGAGCGGGACGACGATCTCGACGTTCGTGCCGTGGGGCGGGACCGGCCGCACCTGCGGCGCGCGCGTGAGGTCGACCGCGGCCAGCTCGGCGACGTCGGGCAGCGCGAGCACGCTGTGCGGGTTGCCGACGTCGACGGACAGCGCCGGTCGCACGACGTCCAGCCCCGTGACCGCGACCTCGGCGTCGAACCCGGCCTCGGCCGCGGCACGACCGCCGGGCAGGTGCCACCGGCCGATGTCGAACGCGAACCACGCGCCGTCGCCGACGCCCTCAGGCACCGCGACGCGCCGCACGCGCATCACGCCCGCGCGCGTGCCGACGGCGACCTCGTCGGCATCGGGCCACAGTCCGAGCCGGTCGAGGTAGAGGGCGAACACCCGCACGCCGTTCCCGCACATCTCCGCGATCGAGCCGTCCGCGTTGCGGTAGTCCATGAACCACTGCGCCTCGGGTGCGTCGGCGAGCAGCGGGGCGCCCTCGACCACGTGGCGGCTCGCGACGAGCCGGATCACGCCGTCTCCCCCGACGCCCGCACGCCGGTCCGCGAGCGCCCGCACCAGGTCGGCGCTCAGGTCGAGGTGACCGTCGCGGTCGTCGAGCAGGACGAAGTCGTTCTGCGTGCCGTGACCCTTGGTCACGTGCAGGGTCCCGTCCGGGCGCGCGGGTGGGGCGGCGGCCTGTCCGTCGACGGACGGGCCCACGGCGGTCGTCATGAACCCAGACTACGGCGGGGCGCCGGGTCGTCGGTGGCCGCGCCGAGCCGTCCGGCGTCCGCCTGGGCGACGAGCGCGAGCGCCCGGTCGACCAGGTCCGGGTCCTGCGCGTCGAGCCAGTGCACGCGCGGGTCGCGGCCGAACCAGCCCATCTGCTTGCGCGCCAGGCGGCGCGTCCCGGCGGTGATCGCGTCACGAGCCTCGTCGGGGGTGAGCTCGCCGCGCAGCATCGCTGCCGTCTCCGCGTACCCGACCGCGCGTGCGGCGGTGCGGCCCAGCCCGTGCTCGAGCAGTCTCTCGACCTCGGCGACGAGCCCGCGCTCGAGCATGTGCTCGGTCCGCGCCGCGACGCGGGCGTCGAGGACCGCGCGGTCGCAGTCGAGCCCGATCTGCACCGCGGGGACCTCGTACACGTGCTGCGGCAGCGACGCGGAGTACCGCCGCCCGGTGAGCTCGATGACCTCGAGCGCACGCACGATGCGCCGCGCGTTACGTGGCCCGATCGCCTCCGCCGCGACCGGGTCCAGGCGCGCCAGCTCGTCGTGCAGGGCACGCGACCCGTGCTCCTCGACGCGAGCCTCGAGGCGCGCGCGCACGTCCGGGTCGGTACCCGGGAACTCCATGTGGTCGAGCAGCGCCCGCACGTACAGGCCCGACCCGCCCGCGGCGACCACGCGCACACCGCGCGTGGCGCAGTCGTCGATCGTCGCGCGCGCGAGCGCCTGGTAGTCCGCGACGGAGGCCTCCTCGCGCGGGTCGAGCACGTCGAGCAGGTGGTGCGGGACGCCTCGACGCTCGGCGAGCGTCATCTTGGCGGTGCCGACGTCCATGCCGCGGTACAGCTGGAGCGCGTCGGCGTTGAGCACCTCGCCGCCCAGGGCGAGCGCGAGGGCGACGGCCAGGTCGGACTTGCCGGTCGCGGTCGGCCCCACGACGGCGACGACGAGCGCGCTCACCGTGCGCCGCCCGTCAGCCAGGTCCCGACGACGTGCTGCGCACCGAGCAGCACGTGCCCCTCGACGTCGGCCCGTACCTCGGCCGCCGTAGCGCCGACGAGCACCTGCCACGGCCCCCAGCCGGTGACTGCGAGCGCCTCGGCACGCACGGGGTCGAGCGCGGCGATCCGCTCGCGCGCCGCGGGGTCCCCCGAGCGCAGGGCGTCCACGAGCGCGTCGTCGTAGGCGAGCGCCTCGGGGTCGTCGGCGAGCGGCGCGTCCGGGCCGTGCCGTCCCGAGGCCGAGCCGACGACGACGAGCGCCGTGCGCGCCCGGCCCGCGGCCAGGCTGGACCCGAGCGCGCGCAGCGCGACCCCGTCGCTCCTGCAGGTCTCGACGGCGTGCGCCGCACCGCGCCCCGTGGCGGCCAGCAGCCGCAGCGCGACCGCCGTCGGGACGCTCGCCCGGTGCGTGCGCCCGAGGCGCGCAGCCACCTCCTCGGGAACGACGAGGTCCGCCGGCGGGACCTGCGCCAGCGTCTGGTCGGGGATCCCGGCGGCGGCGAGGCTGGCGCGCACCTGTCCGACCACCGCGACCGCGGGCACCGTCGTCGTCCCCGCTCTCGCGTGCGCCGGACCGCCCGGCGCTGCCGACCCCTCCGGCGTGGTCCCGGGCGTCCGACGAGCAGCCCTGCCGGGCGCGACCACCACGACGCGGTCCGCGTGCTCGACCGCGCGCCGCACCGCCGCCGTCGCCACCTCGCGCAGCCCGGCCGCAGGATCCGTGCGACCGGACGCACCGGGGACCAGCAGCGCCGTGTCGGGGACGAGAGCAGCGGCGACCAGCATGAGGTGACGCTATCCGAGGTCGCCGCGCGCTCCGGTCACCAGGCGGGGAGGGCCGCGTGGGCAGGAGCCGGACGAGCGCGGGCTGGTCAGGACGAGCCAGGCCGCTCGAACGGCCTACGCGGGGACGGATCAGGCGCTGGGCCGGTGCCGTGCGTCTCAGACGTGGTCCGTGCCGCCGGGGTCGGTGCTCGCAGCACCCGGCGCGGCTGCGTCCTCGGCGGCACGTGCGGCGGCGGAGCGCTGGGCCCGGAACGCCTCGACGGCCTCGGGGAACTGCTCGTCGAGGTGGGAGAAGAACGCGAGCGCCGTGGAGACCGCGCAGCCGAGGTGCTGGTCGAGCTGGGAGTCCGCGACCCCCGGCCGGTAGTCGACCGCGTGCTCCGCGTACACCCCGAGCAGGTCGTCCTCGACGCGCACGTAGGTCTTCGGGAAGACCTTGTCGGTGTTCCACGCGTTCGCGAGCTCGAGGACCTCGAGGTACCGCGACGCCGCGAGCGGGCGCGTCCAGCGACCCCGGACCTGCAGGAACTCCCGCTCGGCTCCGATCCGCACGAAGTAGAAGACGTGGTCGTCCCAGATGCCGCCGATGTCGCCGTCCGAGTCGATCGCGTACCGGTAGCCGTGGGCGTCGAGCGTCGCCGTGACGCGCTCGTGCGTCAACGGCTCGAGCGCGGGCGCGGGCGCGGCAGGGGCCGGCTCCGGCGCGTCGTGCTTGCTGAAGAAGCCCATGGGCACCGTCCTCGTCGTCGTTCCGGGACCCGGCTCGCGGGTCCTCGCGACACTAGCCCGCACCCCACGACACCCGCGAACCCGACGGCACCCGCCGCACCACGACGCGCCACGCCGTCCACGCTCTGGGACGGCCACCGCGATCCCCCCGACGCGCGCGGGTAGTGTCGCCCCATGGCCGCGCAGCCCGACGAGCACCGCCCGTGGTGGCGTCGTCGGCGTGCGTCCGGGGACGCCCCGGAACCACGCATGGAGCCGAGCGACGACGAGCTGCACGCGAACGTCACGCGCCTGCTCGCGCGCGAGCTGGGTGTCCCCGAGTCGGCGACCGAGCACCCCCGGTCGGTCACCCCCGCGCGCATCGCGGCGTGGATGGCCGACAACCACTTCAGCTACTTCGTCGACAACGACGGCGACCTCGGCGGGCTGTGGCGCGGGCGGTTGTTCTACTTCTTCCTCTTCGGCGAGCGTGCGGAGATCCTGCAGATCCGCGGGCAGTGGCACCGCGAGATCGCGATCGAGCGCCTCGAGGAGGTCCTCGACCTGTGCAACGAGTGGAACGCCGACCGCATCTGGCCCAAGGCGTACGTGCGCGTGCGGGACAACGGTCGCGTGCACGTCGTCGCGGAGGTCGCCACCGACCTCGAGCACGGCGCGACCGACGCCCAGCTCTCGCAGCTGCTGTTCTGCGGCCTGTCGACCGGCTCGATGTTCTTCGACGCGATCGACGAGAAGTACCCCGACCCGGCCGGGAGCGTGCCGTGAGCGGGCCGGGCTGGCTCCTGCGCGTGCTGGGCGGGCTGCCGAAGCCCGCCAAGCATGCTCCCGCCGACGACGAGGAGCCGCAGCCCGTCACGCGCGACCGGGTGGGCGACTACCTGCTCGACAAGGGCTACCGGTTCATCGTCGACGACGACGGCGACCTCACCGGGACGTGGGACGGCAGCCGGTTCTGGTTCCTGCTGCTCGGCGAGCACGACGAGATCGTCCAGGTGCGCGGACGGTGGCACCGGCAGGTGCCGCTCGAGCAGCGGGCGGCCGTCTCGCTCGCGCTCAACGACTGGAACCGCGAGCGCATCTGGCCCAAGGCGTACGTCCGCGAGGAGGAGGGCATGCTCGCGCTCTACTCCGAGGTCAGCGCGGACTTCGAGCCGGGCGCGACCGACAACCAGCTCGCCCAGGTCCTGTCGTGCGGGCTGGGCACGGGCGTGCAGCTGTTCGCCGCGCTCGAGGCGACCATCCCCGGCGGCGGTCTGCCCCCGGACGTGCCGGACAACTGACGGCTCGGCGGCACTGGCGCTCGTCGAACCGGTCCTCAGCCGCATCCGAGCTCAGCCGTACCCGAGCTCGGTCGCACCCGAGCTCAGCGGACGGTGAGCGACGGCATCCCGAGGCTGACGGGACCGGGCGCCGCGCCCGTGCCGCACGCGTCTGCGCCGTGCCCGCCCGCGTGCTCGTCGTCGCCCGACTGCCGCGTCTGCCACGCGTCACCGGCTCGCGTGCGCCGCACGGCGAACGGCCCACCCGTGAGCGCGGAGTCCGCGACCAGGTGGTGCGGTGCACCGTGCGTCACCTGCACGGTCACGAGGTCACCCGGCCGGGGCGCGGCGTCGGGGTCGAGGTCAGCCGGCAGCGCGAGGTGCACGAGACGGTTGTCGGCGGCGCGCCCCGAGATCCGGCGCGTCTCGCCATCCTTGCGCCCCTCGCCCTCCGCCACGAGCACCTCGACGACCCGACCCTCCTGGGCCGCGTTCTCCTGCGCACAGATGCGCTCCTGGAGCGCGATCAGCCGCTCGTACCGCTCCTGCACGACCGCCTTGGGCAGCTGGTCCGGCAGGTCGGCGGCCGGCGTCCCCGGCCGCTGCGAGTACTGGAACGTGAACGCGGAGGAGAACCGCGCGGCCTCGACCACGCGCAGCGTGTCCTCGAAGTCCTCGTCGGTCTCCCCCGGGAAGCCGACGATGATGTCGGTCGTGATCGCCGCGTGCGGGATGGCCGCGCGCACGCGGTCGAGGATGCCGAGGAACTTCTCGGACCGGTAGGAGCGGCGCATCGCGCGCAGCACCCGGTCCGAGCCGGACTGCAGGGGCATGTGGAGCGACGGCATGACCGTCGGCGTCGCCGCCATCGCCTCGATGACGTCGTCGGTGAACGCCGCGGGATGAGGCGAGGTGAAGCGCACCCGCTCGAGGCCGGGGATCGCGCCCACGGCACGCAGGAGCTTGGCGAACGCACCGCGGTCGCCGAAGCCCACACCGTAGGAGTTCACGTTCTGCCCGAGCAGCGTGACCTCGATCGCGCCGGTTGCGACGAGGGCCTCGACCTCGGCGAGGATCTCCCCCGGCCGCCGGTCGCGCTCCTTGCCGCGCAGGTGCGGCACGATGCAGAACGTGCACGTGTTGTTGCACCCGACGCTGATGGAGACCCAGCCCGCGTAGACGGACTCGCGGCGCGTGGGCAGCGTCGACGGGAAGACCTTGAGCGACTCCTCGATCTCCACCTGCGCGGCCGCGTTGTGCCGCGCGCGCTCGAGCAGCACCGGCAGCACGTCGAGGTTGTGCGTGCCGAACACCACGTCGACCCAGGGTGCGCGCTCGACGATGCCGGCGCGGTCCTTCTGCGCGAGGCACCCGCCGACGGCGATCTGCATGTCCGGGCGGCTGCGCTTGGTGCGGGCCAGGCGGCCCAGGTTCCCGTACAGCTTGTCGGCCGCGTTCTCGCGCACCGCGCACGTGTTGATGACGATCACGTCGGCGTCCTCGGACGCCGCCTGCTCGGGCGTGGCCGCGACGTAGCCCGCCTGCTCGAGCATGCCGGCCATGTGCTCGGAGTCGTGCACGTTCATCTGGCAGCCGAGCGTCTTGACGAGGTACGTGCGCGCAGAACCGCCCGACGTGGTCGTGGTCGGGGCGTGGTCGGGCGCGGGCAGGGTCGTGGACATCACCGACCAGGGTACGGCCGACGACCGTGCCCGCCGGAACCGCATGGACGCGCCTGCCGCACGCTCCCGCAGGTCACCCGTTCGCCTGACCGGCCTGTTGCCCCGACGAATGTTGCCGGATCGAGACGCACGACGGATGCAGGATCGGACAATTCCCCCTACGTTCGACGGATGGCGGACGTCGTGACGGAACCCGGACCCGGGGCTGAGCCTGCACCTGCGCCCGGGCAGCTCGGCCCCCCGCTCGTCGAGCTGCGCGGAGTCGACAAGCACTTCGGTGCGCTGCACGTGCTCAAGGACATCGACCTGACCGTCTCGCGCGGTGAGGTCGTCGTCATCATCGGCCCCTCCGGGAGCGGCAAGTCGACGCTGTGCCGCACCATCAACCGTCTCGAGACGATCGACTCCGGCTCGATCGTGATCGACGGGCGCGAGCTGCCCGAGGAGGGCCGCGACCTCGCACGGCTGCGGGCCGAGGTCGGCATGGTCTTCCAGTCGTTCAACCTCTTCGCGCACCGGACCGTGCTGGAGAACGTCACGCTCGGGCCGATCAAGGCCAAGGGCATGAAGAAGGCCGAGGCGACGGCCCGAGCGACCGAGCTGCTCGAGCGTGTCGGGGTCGGCAACCAGGCCGCCAAGCTCCCGGCGCAGCTCTCCGGCGGGCAGCAGCAGCGCGTGGCGATCGCTCGCGCGCTGGCGATGGGTCCGAAGGTCATGCTCTTCGACGAGCCGACGTCGGCGCTCGACCCCGAGATGATCAACGAGGTCCTCGACGTCATGGTCGGGCTCGCGCGCGACGGCATGACGATGCTCGTCGTCACGCACGAGATGGGCTTCGCGCGTCGCGCCGCGCACCGCGTGGTGTTCATGGACGCGGGCGAGATCGTCGAGCAGGCGGACCCCGAGACGTTCTTCACCGCACCGCGCAGCGAGCGCGCCCGCGACTTCCTGTCCAAGATCCTCACCCACTGACGCCGCCGCCGACCCTGCCCGACCGTCCCTCCGAGGCTTCCCGCACGACACGTTGAGAACCGACACGAAGGGAACCACCATGCGCACCCGAATCATGGCGACCGCACTCACCCTCGCAGGCGCCCTCACGCTCGCCGCCTGCTCCTCGGACAGCGACACGTCCGACGACGCCACGGGCGGGAGCAGCGGCGACAGCGGCGGCGGGACCATCCGCATCGGCATCAAGTTCGACCAGCCGGGTCTCGGCTTCAAGGACGGCGACACCTACACGGGCTTCGACGTCGACGTGGCCAAGTACGTCGCCGACAAGCTCGGCTACGCCGAGGACGACATCGAGTTCGTGGAGTCACCCTCGGCCCAGCGCGAGACCATGCTGCAGAACAAGCAGGTCGACATGATCTTCGCGACGTACTCGATCACGGACGCCCGCAAGGAGGTCGTCTCGTTCGCGGGGCCGTACTTCGTCGCCGGGCAGGACCTGCTGGTGGCCGTCGACGACGACACGATCACGGGGCCCGAGGACCTCGACGGCAAGAACCTGTGCTCGGTGACGGGGTCCACCTCGGCGCAGCGCATCAAGGACGAGCACGCGGCCGGGACCAACCTGCTCGAGCAGCCCGGCTACAGCGAGTGCGTCACGGCGCTGACGGCGGGCACGGTCGACGCCGTCACCACCGACGACATCATCCTCGCCGGCCTGGCCGCCATCCCGGCCAACGAGGGCAAGGTCAAGGTCGTCGGGAACCCGTTCTCCGAGGAGAACTACGGGGTCGGGCTGCCCAAGGACACCGACAAGTGCCAGGCCGTGACCGACGCGATCAAGGCCATGATCGAGGACGGCTCGTGGCAGAAGGCGCTCGACGACAACGTCAGCGCGTCCGGGTACAAGCCGAACGCCGACCTCAACCCGCCCGAGCCGGCCGCCTGCGCGTGAGCCGCTGAGCCCGCGGGCCGAGCGGCGCTCGCGTCGTCGCCCGGCCCGCGGTCCGCGCCAGACCCCGCCACGACAGGAGGACCGGTGGACGACTTCGCGTCGTTGTTCGACGAGTTCGACGTGCTCGGCGCGTTCTGGGTGAACATCCAGCTCACGTTCTTCGCGGCGATCTTCGCCCTCGTCCTCGGCACGGTCCTGGCGGTCATGCGCATCTCACCCGTGCCGAGTCTGCGCTGGGCCGGCACGACGTACGTCACGCTGCTGCGGAACACACCGCTGACGGTGATCATCGTGTTCTGCGTGCTCGGCCTCTGGGGGCAGCTGGGGATCACGCTGTCGTCGGACTTCCAGCGCAACTTCTTCTGGCTCTCGGTGCTCGGGCTGACCGTGTACCACGCCGCGTTCGTGTGCGAGGCGCTGCGCTCGGGCGTCAACACCGTGCCCGTCGGGCAGGCCGAGGCCGCGCGCGCGATCGGCCTAGGGTTCGGCGACTCGGCGCGGCTCGTGATCCTGCCGCAGGCCTTCCGCGGCGCGGTCGCACCGCTCGGCAACGTGCTCATCGCGCTCACCAAGAACTCGACGGTCGCCGCCGCCGGGTCCGTCGCCGAGACCTCCGGCCTGCTCAAGCAGATGATCGAGTTCCGGCCCGACCTGATGGTGGCGATCTTCCTGGTCTTCGCGTTCGGCTTCGTGCTCATCGTCGTCCCGATCGGTCTGGCGACGACGAGCCTGTCGCGGCGGCTGGCGGTGGCGCGATGAGCGGCTCGGTCCTCTTCGACGCACCGGGTCCGCGGGCCCGGCGCCGGATGGTGTGGGTCAACGTCGGGGCGACGCTCGTCGTCGCGGGGATCGGCTTCTACGCGCTGGTCCTGCTGAACCGCAAGGGCCAGCTCGACGCCGACCTCTGGAGCCCGCTGTTCACGGCGAACGCCTGGGAGAACTTCTTCCTGCCCGGCCTTCGCCAGACCCTCGTCGCGGCGGGCCTGTCGATCGTCACGGCGGGCGTGTTCGGGCTGGTGTTCGGACTCGGACGACTCTCCGCGTCCCGCACCGTGCGCGCGCTGTCCGGGGGCGTCGTGGAGTTCTTCCGCGCGGTCCCGGTGCTGATCATGATGGTGTTCTTCTACATGGCGATCCCCCGGCTCGACATCGTCTCGCCGAAGGACCTGCCGCTCGTCGCGGTCGTGCTGGGCCTGACGCTCTACAACGGCTCGGTGTTCGCCGAGCTCGTGCGTTCCGGCGTGCACGGGCTGCCCCGGGGCCAGCGCGAGGCGGCGCTCGCGATCGGCCTGCGTCGGTCGCAGTCGCTGCGCCTCGTCGAGGTCCCCCAGGCGATCATCGCGATGCTGCCCGCGATCGCGAGCCAGCTCGTCGTGATCCTCAAGGACACCGCGCTCGGCGCGATCATCACCTACCCGGAGCTGCTCGCAGCCGCGCGGCGGTTCGGGTCGGGCAACGGCAACATCCTGCAGGCGCTCGTCGTCGCGGCCGTCGTCTTCATCGTCATCAACTGGCTGCTCACGCGGCTCGCCGAAGCGCTCGCCGGACGCGTCGGCCGCCGCACGGCGGGCAAGACGCGCGTCGAGGCACCGAGCCTGGCCGTCACGGCGCGCGACTGACGCGTCCTGGCTGGGTCAGCCTGCGGTCGCGCTCGCCCGGATCTCCCGCACGACGGTGACCTGGATCTCGCCCGGGTACGACAGGTCAGCCTCGATGTGCCGGGCGATCGCGACCGCGAGCTGCGGCAGCGCGGCGTCGTCCACCTCGGACGGTTCGACGACCACGCGGACCTCACGGCCCGCCGACATCGCCAGAGCCCGGCGCACACCGTCGTGCGCCGCCACGAGGCTCTCCAGCTTGTCCATCCGCTCGACGTACTGGTCGAGCTCCTGGCGCCGCGCTCCCGGCCGAGCCGCCGAGATGGCGTCCGCGACCTGGACGACCACGGCCTCGACCGTCTCGAGCGGCACCTCGTCGTGGTGCGCCGCGATGGCGTTGACCACGATGTCGCTCTCGCCGTGACGGCGTGCGAGATCGGCACCCACGGCCGCGTGCGTGCCGGCGACCTCGTTGGTGAGCGCCTTGCCCAGGTCGTGCAGGAACGCAGCCCGACGCGCAACCGCCTCGTTCGCACCCAGCTCTGCGGCGAGCGAACCGGCGAGCAACGCACACTCGACGAGGTGCTCGAGCACGTTCTGCCCGTACGACGTGCGCAACCGCAACCGCCCGAGCGCGCGGACGAGCACGGGATGCAGGTCGGCGACGCCCGCCCGCTCGGCCGCGTCGTGGCCCGCGGCGACCGCGCGCTCGTCCGCACCCGCGAGTGCTTCGGCGTACGCCGCCTCGATGCGCTGCGGGTGGATGCGGCCGTCGGCCATGAGCGCCTCGAGCGCGACCTGCGCGACCTCACGGCGCTCCGCGTCGAAGCACGACAGGACCACGGCGTCCGGCTGCTCGTCGACCAGCACGTTGACCCCGGTCAGCGCCTCGAACGACCGGATGTTGCGGCCCTCTTTGCCGATGATCCGGCCCTTCATCTCGTCCGAGGGCAAGGGCAGCACCGTCAGCCCGGACTGCGCGCTGGTCGCGACGGCCGTGCGCTGGACAGCGGTCGCGACGATGCGTCGGGCCCGCGCCTCGGCGGTCCGGCGGGCCTGCGCCTCGGCACGGCGCACGTAGGACGACGCCTCGTTCTGCGCCTGCTCGGTGATGCGCCGCGTGAGCGCGTCGCGGGCCTCGTCGATGGTCAGGCCGGTCACCGACTCGAGCTCGACGCGCGCCTTGTCCTGCGCCTCGTCGATCGCAGCGCGGGCCTGCTCGTGCGCGTGCGCGAGCTGGGCGGCGGCGTCGCGCTCGGCGGCCCCGAGCGCGCGCTCCGCGGCGCGTTCGGACTGCGCAGCGACGCGCTCGTGCTCGCGCGCCTTCTGCTCGGCCTCGGCGGCAGCCGCCTGCGCGGCGGCGGCGGTCTCGTCACGCTCGCGCGCGC
>NZ_LFKW01000079.1:43163-48378 GCF_001040865.1 Cellulomonas sp. A375-1
TCGTCCTTGATCTCCGCGACGTCCTTCTCGGCCTGCTCACGCTGGGCGCTCGCCTCGCGACGGGCGAGGAGGACGAGGATGAGGGCGACGAGGCACGCGCCGAGCAGCCCCACGACAGTGGCGATCCCGCCCTCTCCCACGCGCACCTCCCGCTCGTCCGGCCGCTGCTGCGGCATCGGGCGGCTCGTCGAACGGGCCGCACCCGCCGTCTCACCGTGCCGGGGCACGCCGCGGCTGGAACATTCTCGCGCACGCGCCGCCCCGTGTGGCTCGCGACACCCTGCACGGCCGGCCGAACCCGACACCCGATCGGGAGCAGAGTGGGTCACGCGCAGCGGGCTGGCCGAGCCCAGGGTCCTCGTCAGGGCACGACGCGCTGGGCCTTGGCGCGCCCGCCGGCGGTCAGTCGGCGGTCACTCCGCGGCGGGCCACGGGTCGTCGTCCGGCGCGGGGTCGGCGCCCTCCGCCGCGAGCTCCTCGCGCGCGAGGCGCAGGACCAGCGAGGGCGCGTAGCCCTTGCGTCCGAGCGTGCCCACCACGCGGCGCAGCCGCGTCTCGGTGTCCAGGCTCGCGGTCGCCCTCAGCTTGCGCCGGACCAGCGCCCGGGCGGCCTGCGTCTCGTCGTCGGCGTCCACCTGCTCGAGCGCGGCCGTCGCCGTCTCCTCGTCGATCCCCCGACGCCGCAGCTCGACGGCGATCGCGCGCCGCGAGAGCCCGCGTTCGGCGTGGCGGGTCCGCACGAGCATGCGCGCGTACTCGGCGTCGTCGACGAGACCGACCTCGGTGAACCGGTCGAGCACACGCGCCGCGACGTCCTCGGGAACGTCGCGGCGCGCCATCGCCTCCTCGAGCTGGGAGCGGCTGCGGGGGGCGCTCGTCAGCTGGCGCAAGGCGATGGCACGCGCGACGGACTCGGGGTCCGGCTCCGCGTCCATGGCCGCGGCGCCCGTCGACGGCGGCTCCTGGGAGCGCCGCCGACGGGGTGCCGTGTCACGTCGTGCCATGTCAGCCCGTCACCACGTCGTCGACCGAGTCACCGGTCATGCGGTCAGAAGTCGACCGCGGCCGCGGGATCGGCCGGCGCGTCGACCCGGGCGCCGATGCCGAGCTTCTCCTTGATCTTCTTGTCGAGCTCGTCGGCCAGGTCGGGGTTGTCGCGCAGGAACTTGCGCGCGTTCTCCTTGCCCTGCCCGAGCTGGTCACCTTCGTAGGTGAACCACGCGCCGGACTTGCGGACGAAGCCGTGCTCGACGCCGAGGTCGATGAGCGAGCCCTCACGCGAGATCCCGACGCCGTACAGGATGTCGAACTCCGCCTGCTTGAACGGGGGCGACATCTTGTTCTTCACGACCTTGACGCGCGTGCGGTTGCCGACGGCCTCGGTGCCCTCCTTGAGGGTCTCGATGCGCCGGATGTCCATGCGCACGGACGCGTAGAACTTCAGCGCCTTGCCACCGGTCGTCGTCTCAGGCGATCCGAAGAACACGCCGATCTTCTCGCGGAGCTGGTTGATGAAGATCGCGGTCGTGCCCGACTGGTTGAGGGCACCCGTGATCTTGCGCAGCGCCTGCGACATGAGGCGCGCCTGGAGCCCGACGTGGCTGTCACCCATCTCGCCCTCGATCTCGGCCTTGGGCACGAGAGCCGCGACCGAGTCGATGACGACGATGTCGATCGCGCCCGAGCGGATCAGCATGTCCATGATCTCGAGCGCCTGCTCACCGGTGTCCGGCTGGGACACGAGGAGCGCGTCGGTGTCGACGCCGAGCTTCTTGGCGTACTCCGGGTCGAGCGCGTGCTCGGCGTCGATGAACGCCGCGATGCCGCCCGCCTTCTGGGCGTTGGCCACGGCGTGGAGCGCGACGGTCGTCTTCCCGGAGGACTCCGGGCCGTAGATCTCCACGACGCGACCGCGCGGCAGACCGCCGATGCCGAGCGCGACGTCGAGCGCGATCGAGCCGGTCGGGATCACCTCGACGGGGGCGCGGCCCTCGTCGCCGAGGCGCATGATCGAGCCCTTGCCGAACTGACGGTCGATCTGGGACAGGGCGGCCTCAAGGGCCTTCTCGCGGTCCTGGGGTGCAGGAGGCATGGTGCTCACCTTCGTCTCGGCAGCGCGTCACGCTGCGCCTTGCGGGGGCTGGTCTCTTCGTCGCGGTGACGCTATGCCCGACCACCGACACACCGTCCGCGCCGCCCGCCGACCCTGGGGACGGACCCTGTGCGGGCCCGGCCTGGGGACGGGTGGACGACACGGTCGTCGTCACCGCGGCCCACACTACCGAACAGACGTTCGATCGCGCGCGACACGCCGCACGCGTGTCGCGCGGCTCGTCGTGGCGTCACGCGACGGGCAGCCGGACCTGCTCGCCGGGCGCGAGGACGTGCACCGCGCACCGCCCCGAGCCCCGCGCGACCGCCGCCGCGAAGGCCGGGCCCGCGGCGTCCATCCACCCGGGGGGCAGGTGCCGGGACACGGGGGCGTGCAGCGTGCCCCAGTGCACCGGGACGGCCGTCGACGCCCCGACCACCTCGACCGCGTGCGCCGCCTGGACGGGGTCCATGTGCCCGCCGGACAGCCGCGGCCCCCAGCCACCCACCGGCACCAGCGCGAGGTCGATCGGGCCGCCGGCCAGCTCGGTGAGCTCGGCCATCTGCGCGAACGGCGCCGTGTCCCCCGCGAACCACACCCGCGCGCTGGGCGCGACCACGAGGAACCCCACGGCCGCATTGGGTCGGTGCGGCATCGGTCGATGACCGTGCACCGCGGTGACCGGACGCACCCACACCGGGGCGCCGGGCACCTGCCACCACGCGCCCTCCGCGACCCCGACCGCCCGCACGCCGTGATGACGCAGCCAGTGCGCGTTGCTCGGCGCGGTGACCACGGGCACGTCGGGGACGAGCTCGAGCGAGCCGAGCTCGGCGTGGTCGTGGTGCAGGTGCGAGACCAGCACGGCGTCCGCGTCGCCCCAGTCCTCGCTCCGCGGCGCTCCCCCGCGCCGGCGCAGCAGACCGGCGTGCCGCCGCAGCAAGGGGTCCGTGAGCACCCGCACCCGCCGCGTGCCCGAGGTGCGCTCGTCGGGCACCGGCAGGTCGAGCACGACGCTCGCGTGCCCCAGCCACCGCACGGTGACCTCCCGCGCCGCGCCCGGGGCGGGTCCCGCCGCGACGGGGTCGATGCCGACCGCGACGTCCGGGTCGACGCCGGTCGCGCCCGAGGCACCGGCCGCCACGCTCACGTGCCGGGATCCGTCCACGTCACACCTCCCGCACCCCGTGCCGCTGCGCCCACCGCACGAGCTGTGCGTGCACCGCCTCGGCGCCGACGAGCAGCTCGTCGTCCCCGACCCGTTCGCGCAGGTCGTCGTCCACGGGCCAGTCGGTCGGGTGCAGGAGCATCGCGCTGTTCTGGTGCCCGCCGATCCCGCCGTGCGACCCGACCTGCCCCTCGAACGCGTGCACGTGACCGCGTGCGGTGACCGTCGAGACCAGGAGCAGGTCGCCGGTGTGCGGCAGCCGCGCGGCGCGCGCCAGGTCCGCGCGAGCGCGGGGCCCGTAGGGCGCGAGCGGGTCCTCGCCCTCGACGTCCTGGTCGCCCTCGCGCGGTTCGAGCAGCGCGAGCCCGCGAGCGCCGAACGCGACGAGCCCCCGCTCACGCGTGTCGACCACGACCACGCCGACCCCCGGTCGCGCCGCGAGCCCGGCGACGAGCGCGGGCCAGCGGTCCTGCAGCTCTTCGAGCACGAGCCGGTGGTCCACGCGCGGGAACCACACGAGCCCCAGGTTCCCGGACCCGACGACGACCAGCTCGGGGGGCTCGGGCGTCCCCTCGCCCGGCGGGCGACGCGACGCACGCCCGGCGTCGGGTCCCATCGCCCGGCTCCCGCCCGAGCCCACCACGCTCGTCACGAGCGCGTTCAGCGGCCCCCAGTCCTCACCCGTCCCGCTCTCCAGCCCGCTCGCGTCGGGCCGGGCCATGAGCTCGCGCACGACATCGATCAGGCTGCGGCCCTCGAGCTGCTCGAAGGTCTCGCCGAGCGCCTGCCCGTGGTCGGACAGCACGACGACGCGGTAGTCACGGGGCGCGACCAGGACTGCCTGCTCGAGCGTGCGCAGCACGCGGTCGAGCCCCTCGAGCGCACGCAGCGACTCCGGCCGCGTCGGACCCGCGTGGTGGGCGATCTCGTCGTAGTCGACGAGGTCGACGAACACGGTCGGGTCGCCGCGCACGAGCGCCTCGGCGACGAGCGAGGTCGACAGGTCCCGCATGAGCACGTTGGTCACGCCCCGCAGGAGCACGTACCAGCCGCCGCGCGAGATCCGCGGCCGCACGTCGCGCACGTGCTGGCGCCGCGCCTGGTACAGCTCCTTGACGACCTCGCCGAACGTGAGCGAGACCGCGCGGGCGAGCACGAACGGGCTCGCGAAGAACCGCACGAACTCCGCACCCGGCCCCAGCCCGCCCGAGCCGTCCGGCCCGCGGTTGCGCGTGCGGCTCATGACGACGTAGGCGCGCTCGGCGTCGCCCGTGAACATCGCCGAGACCGCCGTGCCACCGCCCGCGAGGAGGCCGTGCCCGTTCGTCAGGCGCTGCTCGACGAGCGCCGCGTCGGCCGGGTGGTTCGTCACGACGAGGCGTCGCAGGTCCCGGTCCCACCAGCGGAACGCGGGGATCTCGCTCGAGTCGCCGTGCAGCAGGCCCGCCTGGCTCGCGGGTGTGGTCGACGGCACCCGTGCCCACCAGGTCTCGAGCTGGTGGGAGCCCTCCTCGAGCCAGCGCGCCATCGTGGGCGCGAGACCGGCCTCGATCGCCTCGCGCAGCACCGGGTGGGCCACGCCGTCGAGCTGCACGACGAGCAGGCCCGCGGGCCGTCCGTCGACCGCACGCGCGGGCGTGCGCCGGGCCTTGCGGCGCGCGCGGCGCAGGACGTCCGAGATCACGTAGTCCGAGTCGTTGGCCCCGATCAGCCACCGCCCCGCGGCCATGACCACCGCGGCGATCGTCAGCACCCCGATCACGGCCCAGCCCGACGTCACACGGATCCCGGGGACGAGCTGCAGGGCGGCCCACGCGAGCGCGACCTGCGCGACGAGCCCCAGCGCGAGGGCACCCATCGCCCCCAGGACGCGCGCGAGGCCCCGCAGCGGCGCGCGCAGGACGAGGTCGCCGACGAACACCAGCAGCGCGACGACCAGCACGGCCGACGCACGG
>NZ_LFKW01000079.1:48388-51594 GCF_001040865.1 Cellulomonas sp. A375-1
CGGCCTCGACGCCGTCGACGACCGCGACCGCGATCGCCAGCCCACCGGCCGTCGCGACGAGTCCCGCGAGCGCGTCGCCGAGGTCCGCGAGCGTCGGCCGCCACGCGCGCCGGTCCGGGCGCGACTCGACGGAGCCGTCCGCGCGTTCGCTCACCCGGGGCTCACCGTCCGATCAGCGGCGCGGCGGCGCAGGTCGGCGTTCGTCGGCCCCCCACCTGCGCGACTCGGGGATCTGCAGCTCGTCGCACAGCGCGTGCCACACCGAGCGCGGGTCCTCCCCGTCCTCGAGCGCGGCCGCGGCCGTCCGGTTCTCGAGCGCGCCGAGGACGAGCGTCGCGACGAGCTCGCGCCCGTGCGCGCTGCCGAGGACCTCCTCGACCAGCTCCCAGAACTCGCTGTACCTCACGGCGTCAGCCTGTCACGGACCGGGGGGTGCTCGCAGTCGACGTCGGTCCGACCGCGCCGGAGCGCAGCGCGTGTGGGCGGGGCCTGCGACGATGGCGCCGTGGTGCTCACCCGGTTCTCCGAGCCGACCCGGTCGTGGTTCTCGGGCGCGTTCGCCGAGCCGACCGCTGCCCAGCTCGGTGCGTGGGACGCGGTCTCGAGCGGGCGGCACGCGCTCGTCGTGGCGCCCACCGGCTCGGGCAAGACGCTCGCGGCCTTCCTGTGGGCCCTGGACGGCCTGCTCACCGGCAGCCCGCCCGACGACCCGGCGCTGCGCTGCCGCGTGCTGTACGTCTCCCCGCTCAAGGCGCTCGCGACCGACGTCGAGCGCAACCTGCGTTCCCCGCTCGTCGGGATCCGCCAGGCCGCGACCCGGCTCGGCACGACGCTGCCGGACGTCACGGTGGGCATCCGGACGGGCGACACGCCGCCGTCCGAGCGCCGGACGTTCGCGACGCGCCCGCCCGACGTGCTCATCACCACCCCCGAGTCGCTCTACCTGGTGCTCACGTCCGCCGCGCGCGCGGGGCTCGCGGGCGTGCAGTCGGTCATCCTCGACGAGATCCACGCCGTCGCGAGCACCAAGCGGGGTGCGCACCTCGCGCTGTCGCTCGAGCGGCTCGACGCCCTCCTGGAGGCGGGCGGGCACGCACCGGCGCAGCGGATCGGGCTGTCCGCAACCGTCCGGCCGGTCGAGCCGGTCGCGGCGTTCCTCGCGGGCGCGCGGCCGGCGCACGAGGGCGGCCGCGAGGTCGTCGTCGTGCAGCCGCCCTCGACCAAGAAGATCGCCGTCGACGTCGTCGTACCCGTCCCCGACCTGACGGACCTCGCGACCGCTCCCACAGGCAACGACTCCACGGCCGACGACGGTCCCGACCTGTCGGGTCCCGCGGCCCGCCCGCACCGCCGCGCGTCGGTCTGGCCGCACGTCGAGGAGCGCGTGGTCGACCTCGTGGCCGAGCACCGCTCGACCCTCGTCTTCACGAACTCACGGCGTGGCGCCGAGCGCCTCACGTCCCGCATGAACGAGGTGTGGGCCGAGCGGCAGGGCCTCGACGTCGCCGACCCGGGCGAGCTGCGGGCCGCTGCGGTGCCCGGTCAGTCCGGGACGGGCGTCGGAGTCGACACGCGCGACGCCCAGGGCATCCTCGCGCGCGCCCACCACGGGTCGATGAGCCGTGCGGAGCGCACCCGCACTGAGTCGGAGCTCAAGGCGGGCGTACTGCCTGCCGTCGTCGCGACGAGCTCGCTCGAGCTCGGGATCGACATGGGCGCCGTCGACCTGGTCGTGCAGGTCGGCGCCCCGCCGTCGGTCGCCAGCGGGCTGCAGCGCATCGGCCGCGCGGGGCACCAGGTCGGCGCGGTGTCGCGCGGCGTGGTGTTCCCGACGTACCGCGGCGAGCTCGTCGCGGCGGCGGTCACCGCTCAACGCATGCGCACGGGCGAGCTCGAGCCGCTGTCGGTACCGAGCAACCCCCTCGACGTGCTCGCGCAGCAGGTCGTGGCGATGGTCGCGGTCGACGACTGGCCCGTGGACGAGCTCGCGCGCGTGGTCCGGCGCGCCTCGCCGTTCGCCCAGCTCGGCGACGCGACTCTGCGGGCCGTGCTCGACATGCTCGCCGGGCGCTACCCCAGCGAGGAGTTCGCCGAGCTGCGCCCCCGCCTGGTGTGGGACCGCGTGCGCGACGTCCTCACGGGCCGCCCCGGCGCGTTGCGGCTCGCGGTCACCAGCGGCGGGACGATCCCCGACCGCGGGCTGTACGGCGTGTTCCTGGCGTCGGGCTCCGCGGACGGCGTCCCGGTGGACCCCGAGGTCTCGGGCGGCCGGACGCGCGGCGGCAAGCGCGTGGGTGAGCTCGACGAGGAGATGGTCTACGAGTCGCGTGCGGGCGACACCTTCACGCTCGGGTCCAGCACGTGGCGGATCGAGGAGATCACGACCGACCGCGTGCTCGTCTCGCCCGCGCCAGGCCTGCCGGGGCGCCTGCCGTTCTGGAAGGGCGACTCCCCCGGCCGGCCAGCGGCGCTCGGGCAGGCGATGGGTGCGTGGGTGCGCGAGCTCGTCGCGCTCGACGACGAGGACGCGCGGCTCGCGGCGACGGCGGCCGGCCTCGACGCGTGGGCGGCCGACAACCTGCTCGCCTACCTGCGCGAGCAGCGCGCGGCGACGGGCGAGGTGCCGAGCGACACCGCGGTCGTCGTCGAGCGGTTCCGCGACGAGCTCGGCGACTGGCGCATCGTCATCCACTCGCCCTACGGCGCACGCGTGCACGCCCCGTGGGCCGTCGTGCTGGGCGCACGGCTGCGCGAGCGCTACGGCGTGGACGCCGCGGCGATGCACTCCGACGACGGCATCGTCCTGCGGCTGCCGGACATGCTCGACGCCGAGCTGGACGAGGCGTGGCCGCTCGACGGGCGTGGCGACGTGGCCGCGGTCGGCGGCGGGCCCGGCCTCGACCTGGCGGACCTGCTCGTCGATGCCGACGACGTCGTCGCGCAGGTCCGCGCCGAGCTCGGCTCGTCGGCGCTGTTCGGCGCACGCTTCCGCGAGGCCGCCGGGCGCGCGCTCCTGCTCCCCCGGCGTCGGCCGGACCGGCGCAGCCCGCTGTGGCAGCAGCGCCAGCGCGCCGCGCAGCTGCTGTCGGTCGCGGCGCAGTACCCCGACTTCCCGATCCTGCTCGAGGCGACGCGCGAGTGCCTGCAGGACGACTTCGACACCGGCGCGCTGGCCGAGCTGATGCGCGGCATCGCGGCGGGCCGCG
>NZ_LFKW01000080.1:0-1342 GCF_001040865.1 Cellulomonas sp. A375-1
ACGCCGCGCTCGTCGACGGCGTCGACACGCTCGTCGTCTCGTCCGCGGTGCGCGAGTCGAACCCGGAGCTGGCCGCCGCGCGGGCCGCCGGGCTGCGCGTGCTGCACCGGTCCGAGGCGCTCGCGTCCCTGATGGCCGACCGTGAGGGTGTCGCCGTCGCCGGTGCGCACGGCAAGACGACGACGTCGGCGATGATCGCGACCGGGCTCCTGGCCGCAGGCGCGGACCCGTCGTTCGCGATCGGTGGCACTGTCCTGACGGCGGACGGGCCCGTGGGTGGCGGCCGCCAGGGTGACGGCCCGGCGTTCGTCGCGGAGGCCGACGAGTCGGACGGCTCGTTCCTCGCCTACGGCCCGCTCGTGTCGGTCGTGACCAACGTCGAGCCCGACCACCTGGACCACTACGGCACGCGCGAGGCGTTCGAGGCGGCGTTCGTCGAGTTCGCCGGTCGCATCCGCACCGGCGGCCTGCTCGTCGCGTGCGTCGACGATGACGGTGCACGACGCCTCGTCGAGCGCGTGCGTGCCGACCTCGAGGCGCGCGGCGTGGAGGTGCGCACCTACGGCCGGTCGGCGCAGGCCGACGTGCGCGTGGGGGAGAGCGCGCCGCGGGACGGGGGCTGGGCCTTCGACCTCACCGCGCTGGGCGCTGCCGAGACGCCGGACGGCGCCGCCGCACAGGTCGGGACGACGACGATCACGTTGGCCCTGCCCGGTGCGCACAACGCGCTCAACGCCGCGGCGGCGTGGGCGGTGCTCGTCCGGCTGGGCGTGCCCGGAGCCGAGGCCGCCGCCGCGCTCGGGCACTTCCGCGGTACCGGGCGCCGGTTCGAGGAGCGCGGCACGGCCGGCGGCGTGCGCGTGGTCGACGACTACGCGCACCACCCGACCGAGGTGGCCGCCCTGCTGCGCGCGGCGCGCAGCGTCGCGGGCGAGGGTCGCGTGCTCGCGCTGTTCCAGCCGCACCTGTTCTCGCGGACCCGCACCTTCGCGGACGAGTTCGGCGCGGCGTTCGACCTCGCCGACGTCGTCGTCGTGACCGACGTGTACGCCGCGCGCGAGGACCCGGACCCGGCGGTCACCGGTGCGCTCGTCGTGGACCGCGTGCCGACGCCGGGCCGTGCGACGTTCGTGCCCGACCGCATCGACGCGGCGCGCGCGATCGCCGACGCGGCGCGTCCGGGCGACCTGCTGCTCACGATCGGAGCGGGCGACGTGACGGCGCTCGCTCCGACGATCCTCGAGCGGCTCGCCTCGCGCGCCGACGACGGGGGCGTCTCGTCGTGAGCCCGTCGCGCCCGCCGCGTCCGCCGGCTCCGCGCCCCGCGCCGCGTCCGCGCTCG
>NZ_LFKW01000081.1:0-1087 GCF_001040865.1 Cellulomonas sp. A375-1
AGCCGACCGGCCGTGGCGGGGACCGCGACGCCCGCGGGCGGTGGACGCGCGCTGCGCGGCGCAGGGCAGGGCGCCGGGGCCGGGCCCGCCGAGTCCGGGCACCCGGGGGAGGGCGACGCGCGCACAGGGCTGTGGCAGCGGCTGTTCGGGCGGCGGACGCGAGGTGAGGACGCGTGAGCCTGACCCTCGAGGAACGCTCCGAGGCGCTGGCAGCCGCCGTCGACGCGGGTGACGGACGGCTCCCGCCGGACCTCGTGGACGGCGCGCGTGCGCTGCTGCTCCGGGTCGCGGAGCGCGTGGGGCTGTCGTCGGAGCACACCGTGGTCGCGCTCGCGGGGGCGACCGGCTCGGGCAAGTCGTCGTTGCTCAACGCGCTCGTGGGGATGGACCTCGCCGAGACGGGGGTGCAGCGACCGACCACGTCGCACGCGCTCGCGGTCGTCGTGGCAGCCGACGACGAGGGTGCCCGTGATGCGACGCGTCGTGCCTCACCGCGGCCCGACACCGCGCCCGGTGCGGTGGGGCCGCTGCTCGACTGGCTCGAGGTCGACCGTCGGCACACGGTCGTCGCGTCGCGCGAGGTCGGGGGCGGGTCGCACCGGCGCCGGTCGGACCGACGCGCACCCACCGCCGGGACGGTCCCGCCGGGCCTGGTGCTGCTCGACCTGCCCGACCACGACTCGGTCGTCGTCCAGAACCGCTTCCGCGCGGAGCGGCTCGTCGACCGCGCCGACCTGCTGGTGTGGGTCGTCGACCCGCAGAAGTACGCCGACGCCGCGCTGCACGAGCGGTACCTGCGCACGCTCGTCGGGCACGACGACGTCGTGGTGCTCGCGCTCAACCAGGCCGACCGGCTCAGCGCGGCCGAGGCGGACGCCGTGCTCGCCGACCTGCGTCGCCTCGCGGCGCTCGACGGGCTCACCCGCGCCCGGACGCTCGCGGTCTCGGCACGTACGGGCGAGGGCGTCGACGCGCTGCGGGGTCTCGTCGCGCAGGCCGTCGAGCGGCGTGAGGCGACCACGCAGCGGTACGGCGCCGACCTGCGCGCGGTCGCCGAGGCGGTGGTCCGCGCGTGCGGCGAGCCGAC
>NZ_LFKW01000082.1:0-10710 GCF_001040865.1 Cellulomonas sp. A375-1
CCGAGGCTCGCGCCCAGGTCGAGGCTCTCGACGCCAAGGCGATGCAGGTCTCCGGTGAGCTCTCCGAGGCGCACCGCCAGCTGCGGGAGGCCGAGCGCCCGACGTACTCCGGGCTCGGCTCGCGCATCGAGCAGCTGCTGCGGTCCGCGGAGGAGCAGTCCTCCGACGTCGTGACGCAGGCCAACGCCCAAGCCGCCGACGCGCTCGCGCGGGCCAAGCTGTCCGCCGGGCAGCTGCGCGCACGCGCCGAGAACGAGGTCGCCGAGCTGCTCGCGACCGCGCGCCGCGAGGCGGAGGAGGTCCGCACGACCGCCACCACCGAGGCCGAGAGCACCCTCCTGGCCGCGCAGCGTCGCGCCGAGGAGCTCGTCGGCTCCGCCGAGCGCGAGGCCGCACGCATCCAGAGCGCGATCACGACCGAGGAGAGCGAGCGCCGCACGTCGCTCGAGCGCGAGCTGGGCACGCTGCGCGCGAGCGTCGAGCACGAGGCGACGCAGCTGCGTGTCGCGACCGAGCGCACCGCGAGCGAGCTGCGCGCACGCGCCGAGCAGGAGACCACGCAGCAGCGCGACGAGGCGGACCGCTACGCGCAGGACCTGCGCCAGACGGCCGACGAGGAGACCACCGCGCTGCGTCAGCAGGTCGAGGCCGACGCGGCCGCACTGCGCACCGAGGCCGAGCGGTACGCCGCCGAGCTGCGCGCGAACGTCGCGCTCGAGGTCGCGGAGCAACGCCAGGAGGTCGGCGCCGAGACGACCTCGCTGCGCACGCAGGCGCAGGAGTTCGCCGACTCCACCCGGGCCGCGGCGGAGCGGGACGCGACCGCGCTGCAGCAGCGCGTGGCCGCCGAGGTCGCCGCGCTGCGCACCGAGGCCGACCAGTACTCGGCGTTCGTCCGGGCCCAGGCGGACCGTGAGACGGGCGAGCTGCGGGCCACGGTCGCCGACGAGACCGCCGCGCTGCGCCAGCAGGTCGAGCAGGAGATCGCGGCGCTGCGGGCGCAGGCCGAGCAGTACGCGAACGAGGTACGGGCCGCCGCCGAGCGCGAGAGCACCGAGCTGCGCGAGCGCACCACGCACGAGACCACTCATCTGCGCGAGACGACCGAGCGCGAGACCACCGAGCTGCGCGAGACCACGGGGCGCGAGAGCACCCAGCTGCGCGAGGCGGCCGACCGCGAGACGCGCGAGCAGCGCGAGCAGACCCGCCTCGACACCGAGCGCGTGCTCAACGAGGCGCGCCGGTCCGCGGGCGAGACGCTCGCGAACGCCAAGGCGCGCGCCGACGAGCTCGTGCGTGAGGCCGAGCAGCGGCTGGCCGACGCCGAGCTCGAGATCGCGTCGAAGCGCGAGGCGAGCGAGCGCGACGACGCCGCGCGGCACGACGCCGCACGCGCCGAGACCGAGCGGCTCGTGCGCGACGCCGAGGCGCACGCCTCCGAGGCCGAGGAGCGCGTGGCCAAGGCGCTCGCGCAGGCCGAGAAGGTGCGCACCGACGCCGAGAGCCACGCCAAGGAGCTGCTCGCCAACGCACGGCGCAACGCCGACAAGGTGGTCGCCGAGGCGCGCGAGCACGCCGAGAAGCAGATCTCCGAGGCGATGACCGAGTCCGAGCGTGAGCGCACCACCGCGGCGCGCCAGGTCGAGGACCTCAACCGTCAGCGTGAGTCGATCACGACGTACCTCGACGAGCTGCGCAACCTGCTCGGCCACGACCCGGACCGCGCGGCGCTCGACCGTGCGCGCCGCGCCGAGGCCGAGTTCGCCGCGACCCACGGCCCCGCCGGTGGGCACCCGAAGGATGCGGCCAAGCAGGCCGCGAAGGGCCGCTCCGCCGAGCCCGCGGCCGTGACCGCCGCGATGCCCGCCGCGGCTCCCGCGGCGGCCCGGCCCGCGGCGAAGTCCCGTCCCAAGTCGCGACCGGCCCCGCTGTCCGCCGCCGCGGCGGCTCAGCCTCAGGGTGAGGCGCAGAGCGCCGCCGCGGGCGAGCCCACCGACGGTCCGCAGCCGGACGCCGAACCGCAGGTCACCGAGCAGGCGAACGCCGAGCAGGTGAAGGGCGAGCACACGCCGACGGCGGAGTCCGGTGGCCCGGTGGACGAGGCGTCGGACGGCGACTCGCAGACCGGTCGCGAGGGCGCCGACCAGCACGACGCGCACCAGCACGGCGACCGCCAGCACGACGACGATCAGCACGACGGGGGCCGGCAGGACGACGAGAACGGCGACGGCCAGCAGGACGGGGCCTCGTCGCAGGACGAGCACGCCGGCTCTCGCTGAGCCGTCGAGCACCAGCTGAGCCAGGGAGCAGCACGAGGGGACGCGACGCGCGTCGGACGTCAGCACGCGCGTCGCGTCGCACCCCGGCCCGCCCCGCCCGTCACGGGTGGCGGGGCGCTGCGGCTCAGGTCGAGACCGTGAGCGACCGATCAGGACGAGCATGAGTGACACCGACGCCGCGCGCTGGCGCGAGGAACGCCGCGAGGCCGCACACGCGCACGCGGAGGCGCTCGAGCTCCGACGCCAGGCGGAGTCGGCCCGCGCGCACGCGATGATCACGGAGTTCGTCGCGCACGCGCTCGAGCACGGTCCCGCACCCGAGCCGCTGCGGGTGCGCACGTACGACGGTCGGCAGCGGTACCGCACCCCGCTGCAGGGCTGGTACCTGCGGTTCGACGAGACGGTCGCGATCGACACCGACGGCGCGTTCTACGTGCTGCGGACGCCGCCGAGCCTCGTCGCGCGCGTGCGCGGCGTGCGACCCGAGCCGTCGGACCCCCCGCTCGTGATCGGGGCGGGCGGCAAGGACGGCGAGTCGGTCGACATGAAGGACGCGCTCGCACGCCTGCGCGCAGCGGCCTGAGCCCACACGGCGTACGGAGAGTGCGCGCCCGCTGAAGGTGTCGGCGCGGCGATCAGGCCGAGCCGGCGCGCTGCGCGAGGTCGCTGAGGGCGGCGGCCACCGCAGCGGGTTGCTCGACCGCGGACATGTGGCCCGAGTGCGGGACGACCACGAGCTGCGCGGCGGGCGACGCAGCCACCATGTGCTCGGCGGCCGCGACGGGGGTGACCGTGTCCTCGTCGCCCACGACGACCGTGACCGGGCCGGTGAACGCGGCCAGCACGTCGGTGCGGTCGGGGCGCGCGGCCATCGCGCGCTGGGCCCAGGCGACGCCCGCGGGCGTCTGCTCCTCGATCCACTGCGCGAGCTGGTCGCTCACCTCGGGCTGCGCGGCACGGGTGCTCTCCCCCACGAGCGACGTGGCCATGGCCCGCACGGGCTCGACCGTGCCGGTGCGCTCGGCCTCGTCGGCGACGCGCAGGCGGTGGGCGCGGGCCTCCTCGGTGTCCGCGGTCGACTTGGTGTCGACCAGGCCGAGGGCCGCCACGAGCGCAGGGTGCCGTTCCGCGAGCGCGAGCGCCACGTAGCCGCCCATGGACAGCCCGACGACGACCGCGCGGTCGACCCCGCGGTCGGCGAGCGCGGCCGCGAGCCGGTCGGCCGCCGTGTCGAGCGACGGCTCGCCGCGCCCGGCGTCGGGACCCGCGGCTCCGGGGACGTCCGCGGCCAGCACCTCGTGCGAGCCGACGAGCTCGGCGGCGGTGGCCGCCCACATGCGGTGGTCGAGCGGGAACCCGTGCAGCAGCACGATCGGCGGTCGGTCGTCGCGCGCCTCGCGCAGCACGTGCAGCGTCATCACGCCTCCTCGTCGTCCGGGAGCGCGTCGCCGCGCTCGTCGTCGTCCGTGCCGTTCGTCGGCGCGACGCTCGTCGTCCCCGTGGTGGACGGTCCGTCCCACGTCGTCGGGAGCGGGGCGTGGCCCGGCAGGACGTGCCCGACGATCTCGTCGAGGGCACGCCGCACGGCGGGCTCGCCGACCCACAGGTGCTTGGCGCCGTCCACGCCGATCACCTCGGCCTGGGGCACGCGCGCGAAGCGGGCGCGCGCGTCGTCGGGTCGCAGGTAGTCGTCGAGCTCGGGGACCAGCACGACGAGCGGACGGCCGAACTCGGCCCACGCGTCGAGGTCGGCGTCGGTCGCGCGGTGCAGCGGCGGTGACAGCAGGATCGCGCCCTCGATCGCCGGGTCACGTCCGTGCATGAGCGCGAGCTCGGTGCCGAACGACCAGCCGACGAGCCAGGGCCGGGGCAGGTCGTGGAACTCGGCGTACTCGATCGCGGCCGCGACGTCGAACCGCTCGCCGACGCCCTCGTCGAACGCCCCGTCGCTGGTGCCGCGCGGGCTGGAGGTGCCGCGCGTGTTGAACCGCAGGACCGCGAGGTCGGCGAGCGCCGGCAGCCGCCAGGCGGCCTTGCGGTAGACGTGCGAGTCCATGTAGCCGCCGTGCGTCGGCAGCGGGTGCAGCGTCACGAGCGTCGCGGCGGGGGTCGCCGGGCCGCCGTCGGCCGCCAGGGGGCGCGCGAGCTCGCCGACGAGTGTGAGGCCGTCGGCCGTGTGCAGCTCGACGTCCTCGCGGTGGCCCGGCAGGACGGTCAGGGAACGGATCTGCGTGGTGTCCTGGGTGCGGTCCTGGGGAGGTCCGGCTGCAGGCTCGGTCGAGGTCGTCATCCGTTCGAGCCTAAGCCCGGGCGGCGCGCGCCCGCGCGAGAGCGGTCGCGTGCTCGAGGACGTGGGCCACGCCGTCGTCGGCGTTCGCCGGGCACGCGTGCCTGGCCCGGGCACGCACCTCGTCGTACGCGTTCGCCACCGCGAACGACTCCCCCGCCCACGCGAGCATCGGCAGGTCGTTCGGGGCGTCGCCGCACGCCCACACGTCGTCGGCCCGCAGGCCACGCTGCTCGGCCCAGCGCGCGAGCGCGTTCGCCTTGGTGACGTCCAGCGCGCTGATCTCGCCGAGACCGACCGCACCCGAGTCGACCGCGATCGCGGCGGTGCCGATCGCGGTCTGCACCGTCGCCGAGTGCGACTCGCCGTGGTCGGCCGCCGTGCGCACCAGGAGCTTGAGCGTCGAGTCCGTCAGCACGTCCTCGATGCGGCGCGCGACGGGGCTGCCGGGCGGCACGCGGTGCACGTCGACGAAGCCCCGCTCCGCCGCGAACCCCTCGGTGCGCTCGACCGCCAGGTGCACCTCGCCCAGCACGGCGCGCAACGACGCGGCGAGCTCGCCGACGAGTGCCGCGCTCATGCCGTGCTCGGCGAGCACGCGCCCGGTGGCGACCTCGACCACCGCGGCGCCGTTGGCGCAGATCGCGACGCCGTGGCCCGCGACGTGCGGAGCGAGGTCCGCGAGCCACCGGGGCGGGCGCGCGGTCACGAAGACCACCTCGATGCCCGCGTCCTCGGCGTCGCGCAGGGCGTCGGCGGTGCGCGACGAGACCGTGCCGTGCGGGTCGAGCAACGTCCCGTCGAGGTCGGTCGCCACCAGTCGCGGCGCGCGTGCGGGCCAGGTCGAGCGGGTCGTCGTCGGGACCTGCGGCACGTCAGCGCCCTCTCGCGGGTGTGCGTCTGGTCGGGCCTCGTCGGGTGCGCGCGTCCCAGCACGCCGCGTGCCAGTGCCTGCGGTCCTCGACGGCGTCACCGAACCAGGCGTCGGCCCGCCAGGCGACCACGTGCGCAGTGCCCGAGGGGACCAGCTGGTCGCACCCGGGGCAGCGGTAGTCACGCTCGCCGCCGCGCACCTGCTGCACGACCCACTCGCCGTCGGGTGCGTCCTGCACGGTGCGGCCGCCGGTCGCGCGCTGCACGTCGAGCGGCACGTGCTCGGACCCGTACGGGCGCTTGGTCGAGCGTCGGGCCATGGCTCGATCCTCCCCGATCGCGCGTCGAACGCCGAATCCGCCCCCGCGTGTCGTCCTGCACCCGCGACGGTCGCGAGCGACGGGCGACGGACGCGACTCACGGCGCCACCCGGGTGCGACCGTGCCCCGGGACGCGAGGCGCCTCGGGGCACGGTTCGGGTGCGCGGCCGACTGCGGTGCAGGCCCGCCGCTGCGGTCAGAGGATCGCGGCCGACTCCGGCGTGGGGACGGTGCCCGTCCGGATGAGCTCGGCGTACCAGTGGCCCGAGTCCTTGACGGTGCGCTCGAGCGTGTCGTAGTCGACCCGCACGATCCCGAAGCGGCGGTCGAAGCCGTAGGCCCACTCGAAGTTGTCCATGAGCGACCACACGAAGTACGCGCGGACGTCCACACCCTTGTCCCGGGCCTCGCCGACGGCGTCGATGTGGTCGTGCAGGTAGGCGACGCGCTCGGCGTCGTGCACGCGGCCGTCCTCGCTCACCGTGTCGTAGAACGCCGCACCGTTCTCGGTGATGGCCAGCGGGAGGCCCGGGTAGCGCTCGTGCAGCTCGACGAGCAGCTCGACGAGGCCCTCGGGCTCGATGTTCCAGCCCATCGCCGTGTGCGGGCCCGGCAGCGGGAGCCACTCGACCTGCGACGCGCCGACCCACGGGCTGTTGGGCGACGAGCGGTGGCCGTCCGGGCCCGGGGTGCCGTCACCCTTGGGCGGCGTGCCGTGCTTGACCTTGCCCGTGGAGTAGTAGTTCACGCCGAGCACCGCGAGCGGGACCTTGATGAGGTCGAGGTCGCCGTCCAGCACGAAGCCCCAGTCGGTGATCTCGGCCGTGTCGGCGAAGACCTCCTTGGGGTACTCGCCGTCGAGGATCGGGCCGATGAAGACCTCGTTCGCGATGGTGTCGATGCGGCGCTTGGCCTCGACGTCGGCCGGGTCTTCGCTCGCGGCACGCGTCACGTGCAGGTTGAGCGTGATGGACACCGGCGTGTCCTCGCCGAGGACGTCCTTGATCGCACGCGCGGCCAGGCCGTGCGCGAGGTTCAGGTGGTGCACCGCGCGTAGCGCCTTCTCGTCGTCGGTGACGCCCGGCGCGTGCACGCCGCTCGCGTAGCCGAGGAACGACGAGCACCACGGCTCGTTCAGCGTCGTCCACATCGTGACCCGGTCACCGAGCACCTCGGCGACCTTGCGCGCGTACTCCGCGAAGCGCAGCGCGGTCTCGCGGTTCGCCCAGCCGCCCGCGTCCTCGAGCGGCTGCGGCAGGTCCCAGTGGTAGAGCGTGACGTAGGGGTCGATGCCCTGGGCGATCAGGCGGTCGACGAGGTCGGAGTAGAAGTCCAGGCCGGCCTGGTTGAACTCGCCCGAGCCCGTCGGCTGGATGCGCGGCCACGCGATCGAGAACCGGTACGCCTGCAGCCCGAGGTCGCCCATCATCGCGACGTCCTGCGGGACGCGGTGGTAGTGGTCGGCCGCGACGTCACCGGTGTCGCCGTCGAGCACCTTGCCGGGCGTGCGCGAGAACGTGTCCCAGATCGACGGACCGCGGCCGTCGACGTCGACGGCCCCCTCGATCTGGTAGGACGCCGTGGCCGATCCCCACAGGAAGTCGGCAGGGAACTGGCGGCCGGAGGGGCGCGTCGTGGTCATGGCTGAGAGTCCTTCGATGGCTGACGGGGGCACCCGCGGTCAGACCCGCGGTCACCGCGGGCCGGAACCGGTTCCGGCGCAGTTCGAATCGTTACGATAGCGGAGAGGTCGGTCGTTCGACCAGCGTGCCGGACCACCGCACGATACCGAGTCATGAGCCCGGCCCCGCCAGGACGACCTCCAGCACGCCGACGCCCGCGGCCGCGTGCGCCTCGACGGGCTCGCCGCCAGGCGCGGCCTCGACCCGCACGCTCCACGGCGCCGTCGTCCCCTCGGCCTCGACGCGCACGGTCGACCCCTCGCGCACGACCGTGAACCACGCCGGACCGCCCGAGGACGACGGGACGCGCGTGCGGCTGCGGTGCCCGTCCGGCAGGTCGAACAGGCGCAGCGTCACGCCGTCGACCCAGTCGGTGTCCGGCCGGTCGGCGCGCGCCCCGAACGGCAGCACCGTCCCGGTTCGCACGTACAACGGGAGCGACGTGAAGTCGTGCCGCTCGCGCACCCAGCGCGGCCCCGACACGCGCGAGCCGTCGAGCAGCGACGTCCACGTGCCCTCGGGCACGTACACGTCCACGTCGCCCTCGGCGCTGAACACCGGCGCGACGAGCAGGCTCTCGCCCAGCATGTACTGCGTGTCGACCGTCGCGGTGCCGCGGTCGTCGGGGAACTCCAGGACCATCGGGCGCATCACGGGCACGCCCTGCTCGTGCGCCTGCTCGCCCAGCTCCGCGAGGTACGGCATGAGGCGGTGCTTGAGGTGCGTGAAGAGCCGCGTGACCTCGACGGCCTCGTCGTCGAACGCCCACGGCACCCGGTACGAGTCGGAGCCGTGCAGGCGGCTGTGCGACGAGAGCAGGCCGAACGCGACCCAGCGCTTGAACACCGCAGGGTCGGGCTCGCCCTCGAACCCGCCGATGTCGTGGCTCCAGTACGCGAACCCCGACGAGGCCAGCGACAGCCCGCCGCGCAGCTCCTCGGCCATCGACGCGAACGTCGACTCGCAGTCGCCACCCCAGTGCACGGGGAACTGCTGCCCGCCCGCGGTCGCCGACCGCGCGAACAGCACCGCCTCCCCCGCGCCGCGCTCGGCCTCGAGCAGCTCGAAGACCACGCGGTTGTACAGGTGCGTGTAGTAGTTGTGCATCCGGTGCGGGTCGCTGCCGTCGTGCCACACGACGTCGGTCGGGATCCGCTCGCCGAAGTCGGTCTTGAACGCGTCGACGCCCTGACCGAGCAGCTCGCGCAGGTACCCCGTGAACCACGCCGAGGCGTCGGGGTTGGTGAAGTCGACGAGCGCCATGCCCGCCTGCCACATGTCCGTCTGCCAGACCGAGCCGTCGGCGCGCGTCACCAGGTAGCCGCGCGCCTTGCCCTCGTCGAACAGGCGCGAGCGCTGCGCGATGTACGGGTTGATCCACACGCAGATGCGCAGGCCCCTGGCCTTGAGCCGCGACAGCATGCCGACCGGGTCCGGGAAGGTCGCCGGGTCCCACACGAAGTCGCTCCAGTGGAACTCGCGCATCCAGAAGCAGTCGAAGTGGAAGACCGACAGCGGCAGGTCGCGCTCGGCCATGCCGTCGACGAACGACGTCACCGTCTCCTCGTCGTACCGGGTGGTGAACGACGTCGACAGCCACAGCCCGTACGACCATGCGGGCAGCCGGGCCGGGCGGCCGGTCAGCGCGGTGTACTTGCGCAGGATCTCCTTGGGCGTCGGCCCGTAGATCACGTAGTAGCGCAGCCGTTGACCCGCGACCGAGAACTGGGTGCGGGAGACGACCTCCGTGCCGACCTCGAACGACACCAGGCCCGGGTCGTCGACGAACACGCCGTAGCCCGCGTCCGACAGGTAGAACGGCACGTTCTTGTACGCCTGCTCGCTCGCCGTGCCGCCGTCGGCGTTCCAGATGTCGACGCTCTGGCCGTTCTTGACGAACGGGCCGAACCGCTCGCCCAGCCCGTACACGTGCTCGCCCACGCCGAGCGAGAGCTGCTCGTGCACGTACGCGCTGCCCTGGGCGTCCGTGACGATCCCGATGCTGCGGGGCGTCGAGGACGTCAGCACGCGGCCGTCGCCCACGAAGTCCACGCCCCACGCGCCCCCGGTGCGCACCGCCGCCGTGAGCGCACCCGAGCGGACCTCGGCGACGCGCGCGGCCTCGTCGTGCGTGATCTTGAGGTCGGGTGTCCCGCTCGCGACCTCGAACCGGGGGCCGCGGGCGACGTCGCCCGTGTGGTGCTCGATCTGCACGCCGACGACGTCGTCGAGCGGCGAGGAGAACGTCACGGTGACCAGCGGGCGGTTGAGCGTGTCGCCGCGCGTCGTGAGGGGCGCGGTCGAGGACCACACCGTCAGCGAGTCGTCGTCGACCCGCACGTCCGCGACGTCACGGGGGCGCAGCACCTGCACGCCGGGCAGCGTGAGCCAGTAGCCGTCGGTGAACTTCATGGGGTGCTCTCTCTCGCGTCGCTGGCGACCGTCGTGTGAGGTCGTGGTTCGTGCGGCCGGGTTCGTCGGCCGGGTGCACGCCGGTTCGTAGGCGGCAGGGCCCCGTCGAGCGGGCCGCTGCCGGCTCAGCCGGGCGGGCTCGTCGTGCGGCGGACCACGGCAGCGCCGCCGCCGGGCAGGCGCAGGCGGCCGGCGACGACCGCGGTGCCCAGGCCCTCGACCTCGCCGGACCAGGTCTCGCCGACGTCGACCTCCCGCTCGTCGCCCGCGAGGTTGAGCAGGAACAGCAGGTCGCCGCGCTGCGCCACCTCGACGCCGTCGGGCACGTGCGCGAGCGGCCCGCGCACCCCTGCTGCCGCCGCGGCGTCAAGCACGACGCGGTCGAGCAGGTCCCCGCCGGGCAGGTGCGGGTCCGGCACGGTGCTGACGTACCAGGCCTGGCCGCGCTCGCCCACGAGGCGGCGCGTGACGGCCGGTGCCCCCGCGAGGTCCGCGCCGCCGTACGTCACGAGGACCTGCGCGTCCCGCGCGGTGAGCCGCTCGGACCACACGCGCGCGGCGTGATCGCCGTACCGCTCGCTGAGCAGGCTCGTGCCCGCCTCGGGCAGCGGCCGCCACTCCTCGCCCGCGATCCCGAGCACGTCGACCCACGGACCGGGGAACGGTCCGGTCCGCACGCGCGTCGTCGGGTCCTGCGCCGCGCTGAACGGGCCGACGACGAGCACGCCTCCGCGCTGCGGCACGCGCGCGACGGCGGCGGCCGCAGCGTCGTCGACGAGCGGGAGCGCGGGGACGACGACGAGGTCGTACGCGTCGAGGGTGGCGTTCGAAGGGACGACGTCGGTCGCGATCCCCGC
>NZ_LFKW01000082.1:10807-25446 GCF_001040865.1 Cellulomonas sp. A375-1
CGGTCCGACGGGCGCGCCGGCAGCTCGCCCGCCCACAGCGCGGGCCAGTCGAACACGAGCGCGGCGCGCGCGGGCACGCCGGTGCCGACCACCTCGCCGAGCGCGGCGAGCACGCGGCCCTGCTCGCGCGCCGCGCGGTGCAGGTGCGTATCCGGCCCGGCGTGCGGCAGGAGCGCCGAGTGGAACGCCTCGGCGCCCGCGCTCGACTGCCGCCACTGGAAGTAGCAGATGCCGTCCGCGCCGTGCGCGACTGCGCGCAACGAGTCCTGGAGCATCTGCCCGGTCGTCTTCGGGACGTTGTGCGGACGCCAGTTCACCGCGCCCGCCGCCTGCTCGAGCAGGAGCCACGGCGCACCGCCGCCCACGCCGCGCGTGAGGTCGTGCGTGAGGGCCGAGCGCGCCGGGCTCGTCGGGTCCTGCGGGTCGCCGTAGTGGTCGTCCGACACGACGTCGAGATCGGGCGCCCACGAGTGCTGGTCGACGCCGCCGAAGAAGCCCATGAAGTTCGTCGTCACGGGCGCGGTCGAGCCCTCGCGCAGGACCTGGGCCTGCTCCCGGAACAACGTGCGCAGCTGGTCGGACGTGAAGCGGCGCCAGTCCACGCTCTGCGCGGGGTTGTGCAGGTACGGCACGGCCCGCGGCGGGACCACCTCGTCGAACGAGCCGTAGCGCTGGCTCCAGAACGCAGTCCCCCACGCCTCGTTGAGCGCGGCCACGTCTCCGTACCGCGCGACGAGCCACGCACGGAGCTCCTGGGCGCACAGGTCGCAGAAGCACTCCTGGCCGTACTCGTTGCCCACGTGCCACAGGGCGAGCGCGGGGTGGTCGCCGTAGCGCTCGACGAGCGCGCGGGCGACGCGCACGGCCGCGTCGCGGTACGCGGGCGCGCTCGGGCAGAAGTGGTTGCGCGAGCCGACGCTCATCCGGACGCCGCGCGAGTCGACCGACGACGTCTCGGGGTGGCGCGCGGCGAGCCACGGGGGCGGCGACGCGCTCGGGGTCGCGAGGTCCACGGCGATGCCCGCGCCGTGCAGGAGGTCGAGCACCTCGTCGAGCCAGCCGAGGTCGTACCGGCCGGGCTCCGGCTCGAGCACCGACCACGAGAAGACGCCGACCGTGACGAGCGAGATCCCGGCCTCGCGCATGAGCGCGACGTCCTCGGGCCACGCCTCGCGTGGCCACTGCTCGGGGTTGTAGTCGCCGCCGTAGAGCACCCGGCGCCCGTACGGGCCGTCCGTGAGCCCGGCCAGGCCGCGGCGCGGGGCGGTCATGCGGATCCTCCGGAGGGTGGTGCGGCTGCGGCGCGTGGTGATGCGTGGCGGGCCGTCGTTCTCGGCCGAACGTCGAAGCGCTTCGACGTCACGTCGCTCATGATGCTAGGGCTCGTCGCGACCAGGCGTCCAGACACCTCGGCTATCAGCGCAGTCATACCGGGCGCCGCTGGGGCGACTGTCATCGAAGCGTTTAGTCGACAGACCACTCGAATTGGATCGACACGGCGTTCTGCATCGGTAGAATCCGCCCCATGGCTACGATCGCCGACGTCGCGAAGCTCGCCGGCGTCTCGTCGTCCACGGTGAGCTACGTCCTGTCGGGCAAGCGACCCATCTCCGGGCCCACCCGCACGCGGGTCGAGCGCGCGATCCGGGAGCTGGGCTTCAGCCCCCACGCCGGAGCGCGCGCGCTGGCCACCAACCAGACCAACGTGCTCGGCCTCGTCGTGCCGCTGCGCGCGCTCGAGACGAACTCCGCGACCGTCATGGAGATCGTCGCGGGCGTGCTCGCGGCCGCGCGCGAGCACGGGGACGACGTGCTCGTCCTCACCGACGAGGACGTCGCCGACGTGCACCGACTGGCCGCCGGGTCGCGCGTCGACGCGCTCATCCTCATGGACATCGAGCGCCACGACCCGAGGCTCCCCGTGCTCGCGGCGCTGCGCCAGCCGTCGATCCTCATCGGCGTCCCGAGCGACACGCAGGGGCTGTCCTGCGTCGACCTCGACTTCACCGCCGCGGGCCGACTCGCCGTGCGGCACCTCACCGAGCACGGCCACACGCGCATCGCGCTGCTGGGCGCAGGCGAGGCGGCAGTCGCGCGCAGCGCCAACTACGCCGTGCGCATCATCGACGGATTCCGCGAGGAGGCGGGCCGGCTCGGCGTGCACCACACCGTCGTGCCGCTCGAGGAGTCCTACCCGCAGGCCGCCGCGGCCGTCGCCCGCGCGCGTGCCGAGGTCGACGGCCTGACCGCGCTCGTCGTGCACAACGAGGGCGCGCTGCCCGGCGTGCTCGACGCACTCGCGCGTGACGGGCTGCGCATCCCGCAGGACGTCTCGGTGCTCGCGGTCAGCCCCACCCGGCTCGCCGCGCACCTGCCCGTCCCGCTGTCCGTGATCGACGTGCCCGCGGTCGAGATCGGCCGGACCGCGGTCGCGATGGCGGTCGACCGGCAGCAGCGCCCGATGGCGGTGGAGACCCGGCTGCTGGCCCCGCGCCTGCTCGAGCACGGGAGCTGCACCGCACCCCCGGCGCGCTGAGCAGCACACGTCAGCCCGCACGGTCCACCTGCCTGTCCACCAGCCGGTCCCCCAGCCGCAGCGGTCGCCCCGCGCGCAACACGACGCGGCGCACGAGGCTCCCGTACCGGACGACGCGCACCTCGTCGCGCCCCGGGTGAAGCGTCGCCTCGACGAGCCGCCCGCGCGCCCACTGCACGTCCACGACCAGCGCCCCGCGCGCCCGCAGCCCGACGACGGCGCCGTCCGGCCACGACGGCGGCAGCGCCGGCAGGAGGCGCAGCGACGAGCGTGTCGAGGCGACGAGCGCCTCGGCGACCGCGGCGACGAGACCGAGGTTGCCGTCGATCTGGAACGGCGGGTGCGTCGAGAACAGGTTCGGCAGCAGTCCCCCACCCTCACCCGACGGGAGGTCCTGGCGCGCCAGCCGCAGCGCGTCGCCGAGGACCTCGTCCACCGCACGACCGTCGCCGAGGCGCGCGCGCAACGCGGCCTTCCAGGCCATCGACCAGCCGGTCGACCCGGGGCCGCGCGCGTCCAGGCTCGCGCGCGCCGCCTCGGCGAGGTCACGTCCGGTGCCGGGTGCGGCCGGGCCGGACGAGGGGCGCTCCTGCGGCGCTGCGGCGTCCGCGAGGAGCTCGCCGAGCGGGTACAGCCCGACGAGGTGGGAGAGGTGACGGTGGTGCGGGTCGCGGGCGGGGGCGTCGTCGGGCCACTCGCGCAGCAGCCCGTCGGGGCCGACCGACGCCCGCGGGAGGCGCCCGAGAGCGTGCCGCCACCGTGGCGCGAGAGGCTCGTCGAGCGCCAGCACGTCGGCCGCCTCGACGCAGGCGCGCAGCAGGTCGCGCACGAGGGCGACGTCCGCCGCGGACCCTGCGCACAGCGCGACCAGCCGACCGTCGACGACCCTCTCGTTCTCGGGCGACGACGACGGGCTCGGCACGAGGCCGCCTGCTCCGTCCGGGACCAGCCAGTCGAGGGCGAACGCCCCGGCGCCCCGCAGCAGAGGCCACACGTCGCGCAGCACGTCCGGGTCGAGCGTGAACGTGTACCGGTCCCACAGGTGACGGCACAGCCACACGCCGCCCATCCACCACGCCGCCCACGCCGGGTCACCCTGGCCCCGGCCCACGGGCAGCGCCCAGCCCCACACGTCGCTGTTGTGGTGCGCGACCCACCCGTCGCACCCGTACAGCTCACGTGCGACGGGCTCGCCCTCACGGGCCAGCACCCGGACGAGGTCGACCAGCGGCTCGACGCAGGAGCCGAGGCCCGTGACCTCCGCGGGCCAGTACGCCATCTCCAGGTTGACGTTGAGCGTGTACCCGCTCGACCACGCGGGCCGGTGCTCGTCGTTCCAGATCCCCTGGAGGTTCACGGGCGGTGCGCCCGGACGGGACGCGGCCATGAGCAGGTAGCGCCCGTACGCGAACGCAGCCTGGGTGCGCGCGGCGAGCGGGGCCTCGGCGCCCGGGGTGAGCGCGTCGGGCAGCAGCAGGTCGAGCGGCGGTGCGATCTCGAGCCGGGTGGCGTCCGCGAGCGCGCGGTGGTCCGCGACGTGCGCCGCGCGAGCGGCCTCGCCCTCGGCGAGCGACGAGGGCAGCGCGGCGTCCGCGCGGGCCGTCGCATCGGCGAACGCCTCGGCCGGCTCGCGCAGCGGCCCGGCGTCCGGCCAGCGTGACGTCGTCGCCGTGGCCAGCACGAGCTCGACCCAGGTCGCGCCGTCGACCCGCACGTGCGCTCCGACAGCCGTAGCGCGGCCGTCAGTCGCGACCCGGAGCGTGGCCGCGCCGACGAGCGAGGCGTGCGGGCCGTGGTCGGTGCGCGCGGGCAGGTCCGGCTCGTGAGCGGGGGGGACGTCGTACGGGAGCTCGACGCTCACGCACGCGCCCAGCACGCCCTCCGGTGTCGCGGCGACCTCGCCGGGGTGGGCGCCCGCGAGCAGGACGCCCCAGCCGAACGCACCGCCGTCGGCGCGCCACCGGCCGTGCAGGCAGCCGTCGGGCGCGCTCGCGAACCACTCGACCTCGACGCCCCGACCGCCGCCCTCGACGACCTCGCCCACCACCCCGTCGCGCAGGTCGAGCCGGCGTCCGGCCGAACGCGGCCGCCGCTCCTGCTCGTCGGCCCGCTCGTCGGCCCGCTCGTCGACTTGCTCGTCGACCCGGACCGATGGCCGGGAGGTCTCGTGTGGACCCGTGAGGCGCAGGTCGACCACGAGGTCGACGAACGGCTGGAACGCCTGCGCGTACGGGCCCTGGAACTCCCGCGCGAGAGCCGCCGCCTCGTCGTGCCGGCCGTGCGCGACCGCGTCCCGCAGCCGTGCGAGCGTCCCCGGCCCGGCGCCGCGCTCGAGCACGCGGGCCAGCGCCTCACGCGGGCCGGCGGGGTGACCCGACCACGCGGTCGCGTCGTTGACCTGCACGCGCGCGCCGCTGACACCGCCGAACACCATCGCCCCGAGCCGCCCGTTGCCAACCGGGAACGCCTCGACCCACGCACGCGCAGGTTCCGCGAACCGCAGCACGTCCCCCACCGCGTGCGCGCCCTCAGCCCTTGACGGCGCCGAAGATGACGCCCTTGGTGAAGTGGCGCTGGACGAACGGGTAGACGAGCAGGATCGGGATGATCGCGAGGATCATCACGGCCATCTTCACCGGCATCCCCGTGACCGCACCCGAGCCGACGTCGACCTGCCCCGTGCCGGAGCCGGGCAGGGTCACGCCCTGCAGGACGTACGAGCGCAGGACGAGCTGCAGCGGCCACTTGGTGTTGTCGTTGATGTAGAGCATCGCGTTGAAGAACGCGTTCCAGTACCCCACGCCGTAGAACAGCGCGACGACCGCGACCACGGCCTTGGACATCGGCAGGACGATCCGCCCGAGGATCCGCCACTCCCCCGCACCGTCCACGCGCGCGGCGTCGAGGATCGCGTTGTCGATCCCCATGAAGAAGTTGCGCAGGATCAGCACGTTGAACGCCGAGACGGCCCCCGGCAGGATCAGCGCCCAGTACGTGTCGATCAGGTCCAGCGAGCTGACCAGCAGGTACGTGGGGATCATCCCCGCGCCGAAGAACATGGTGATGAGGAAGACGAACAGCAGCGGGCGGTGCCCGAACGAGCCAGGCCGCGACAGCCCGTAGGCCGCGAGCACCGACACGACCACCGAGATGACCGTGCCGACGCCCGTCACGCCCACGCTCACGAGCGCGGCGCGCGTCACGACGCCGCCCGACAGGATCTGCTTGTAGGCGTTGAGCGTGAGGTCACCCGGCACGACGACGAGCCCGCCGGCCTGGATCGACTCCTGCGTCGTCGAGAAGCTCGTCACCACGACCGTCCACAGCGGGAAGAGCACCGCCAGGACCACGACGCTCAGGATGACGGCCTTCGTCATCTGGCCGATCCCCGAGGGCTCCTCCTCCCACACCGGTCGGTGCTTGTGGCGTCGCGGGCGGCGCGGCGCCCGGCCACGCGCGTCGTCGACGAGGTCACGTGGGAGCACCGCCGCCTCGGCGTCGATCTCCGGATTCTGTCCGCTCATGCGCGTCGGTACACCCCCGCCTCACCGAACACGTGCGCGAGCTTGTTCGCCCCGAGGACGAGCGCCAGGCTCACGACACCCTTGACCAGGCCCGCGGCGGCCGCGAAGCTCCAGTCGCCGTAGATGACACCCTGGTAGTAGACGTACGTGTCGATCACCTCGGACACGTCCGACCCCACGGCGTCGCGCTGCAGGATCAGCTGCTCGAACCCGACCGTCAGCGCGTCGCCGAGGCGCAGGATCAGCAGCAGGACGATCACGGGCCGCAACGCGGGCAGGGTCACGTGCCACATCCGGCGCCACCGGTTCGCGCCGTCCACGACCGATGCCTCGTACAGCTCGGGCGAGACGGTCGTCAGTGCGGCGAGGAAGATGATGATCCCCCAGCCTGCGTCCTTCCAGATCGCCTGCGACGTGATGAGGACCAGGAACGTGTCCGGGTTCGTCATGAACGACACCGTGTGGTCGACGCCGTGGGTGTGCAGCGTCTGGTTGATCAGCCCGGCACCGCCGAAGATCTGCTGGAAGATCGTCACGACGAGCACCCACGAGAAGAAGTGGGGGAGGTAGACGATCGCCTGGATCGCCGTGCGCACGCGCGGTGACAGCACGCTGTTGAGCAGCAGCGCCAGGAAGATCGGCACCGGGAAGTAGAAGACGAGCTGGAACAGCGTGATCGTCAGCGTGTTCTCGACCGCGTGCAGGAACGCCGGGTTGGTGAAGACGCGCTCGAAGTTCGCCCAGCCGACGAACGGGCTGTTCAGGAAGCCCCGGTACGGCGAGTAGTCCTGCCACGCGATGACGTTGCCCAGCATCGGGACGTAGGCGAAGACGACGAGCACGGCGATCGCCGGCACCGTCATGACCAGCAGCGAGCGGTCGCGCCGGAGCTTGGTCCGCCACGACAGCCGGCGGGTCGGGACCCGCGCGCCCGACCGTCGCGGGCCGGGACGGCGCGAGCTCGTCGCCGGCCGCGTACCCGGCTCGAGCGCAGGGCGCGACGGGACCGCCCGGGACGCGCCCGTCGAGGGTGTGCCCGGGGGCACCGCCGCGGAGTCGGCGGCGGTGCCCCGGGTGACTCGTGCGCCCGTCACTGCGCGTCCAGGATCTCCTGGTAGAACGCGCGCAGCTCCTCGCCCCCCGCGGACTTCCAGGTCGCGATCGCCGCGTCGAGGTCGTCGAGCGTCTTGCGTCCGCGCGAGATGTCCTTCTCCAGGTCGACGAACGGCTGGCCGATCGACGCGTACTGGGGCGGCTCGACGATCTGCATCGCGAAGAACAACGGCTCGGTCACGTACTGCGCCGCGTCCGCCATCCAGGTGCTCGACGCCTCGACGAAGCCCGGGTACTGGACCCGCGTGTTCGCGATGGGCGGGTCGACGAGGAACATGTACGTCGGCTGCAGCTCGGTCGCGGCGAGAGCGGTGGGAACCGGGACGCCGTCGTCGCCCTTCGTGTAGTGCACGCCCTCGACACCGTTGTTGATCACGTCGAACTCGGTGGTCCCGAAAGGTGCGGCCAGGACGTTCGCGAGCTGCAGGAGCTCGCGGATCCTCGCCTCGTCGTCGGACCGCTTGAGGAACGAGAAGATGTTCGCCGGGTTGCCCTGGAACAGCACGGGTGTGCCGCCGTCGGCCGCGATCGGCGCGAACGGCTGCTGCCAGTACGCGGGGTTCGCGGCCAGGTTGTCGCGCAGCGCCTCGTGCCAGCCGCCCAGGCCGTCGTTCGAGATGAGCGTCTGCCCGCCCTGGAAACGGGTCTTGGCCTCGCCGGTGTTGCCGGCGACCGCGTCCGGGTGCACCGCACCGGAGGCGAACAGCCGCGCGTTCCAGTCGAGCGCCGCACGGTACTCCTCGGTCTCGCACCGGGCGACGAGCTTGTCGCCCTCGAGCTTCCACTTCGGCGGGACGGCGTGCATCTGCACCGACGTGACCCACAGGTCCTCGGCGCCGTAGACGTTCCCGCCCGTGAGCTCCTTGGCGAGGGCGAGCAGGTCGTCGGCCGTCCGCACATCGGCCTCGACGCCCTTGGCGTCCAGCAGGTCCTTCCGGTAGAAGGTCGCGTCCGTGATGATCTCGCCGGGAAACGGCAGGCCGTAGAGGCGGCCGTTGAACACGCAGAACTTCCACGCGGCCGTCGGGATGTTGGCCAGGTTCGGGTAGTCCTTGACCTTGTCGCCGGCCAGGAAGTCGGTCAGGTCCTGGAACAGGTTCGGCACGATCTCCGAGCCGAACCGCGACGGGATGTTCCAGGTCGGCACGCAGACCCAGTCGGGCACGTCCTTCGCGGACGCGAGCACGGTCGCGAGCTTGTCACCGTACGTGTTGCCGTCGGAGATCTGGAAGCTGATCGTCGAGCCGAGGACCGCGTTGACGGCCTCGTAGTACTGGTTGCCGTCGACGGGCGGGATCGTGCCCCACAGCGGCGTCATCGCCGTGAAGGTCGCACCCGAGCCGGGCGGCGTCGTCACGGACTGCACGAACGATGCGGGGATCGTCGCGAAGCCCGGCGTCGAGCCCTTGACGCTCGGGAAGTCGGGCTTGACGTACTCGACCGGGTAGTACGCCGGCAGGATGTCGGTCGAGACGCTGGCCTGTGCGGTGGGACCGGCCGCGCCGCCTCCGCCCCCGGAGCTGCACGCGGACAGCAACGACGGCACACCGATCACGGCCGCACCAACGGCGATCATCCCGAGGAACCCGCGCCGGCCGACCTCGACGTCAGCGATCCGGCCGGTTCGGGGGGTGGAGCTGTTCATGAGCGTCCTCACTCCCGGAGTTGCCCTGCGCGTGGTGTCGCGCAGGGATGGCACCTGCTCGGCCGAGCGTCGACCCGGACGCTGCGGACGGCCGCCGAACCGTCGACCTCTGCGTCGAAGCGGTTCGACGGGGAACGTAGCCGGACTTCCGGAGGAATGCAACCATCGTGACAATCCACCCGGACCCCCTCGTTCGGCATGGTGACCCTCGTCCGGGATCGGACAACCCCGACAGATGGCCCGGCGACCGGCGCGTGTGCGAGGATCGCCCGGACGACGACGAGAGCGCCACACCGCGCACATCATCGAATCGGTTCAACGGGTCCAGGACCCCCACGCACTCGACGAGGAGTACGCACGTGACCGACGACGCGACGCCGCCGGACGCGCCCGACGCCACGCGGCCGCACCACGGCGCCAGCCACCTCGAACCCGTCCTCGGCGCGCACGAGCTCGCGTCGGACCTCGTCGCGCGCCTGACCACCGACGAGAAGATCGCGATGCTGCACCAGCGCGGACCCGCGGTCGAACGGCTCGGGCTGCGCGCGTTCACCACCGGCGCCGAGGTGCTGCACGGAGTGTCCTGGCTGGGCACCGCGACGGTGTTCCCGCAGCCCGTCGGGCTCGCCGCGACCTGGGACCCGGAACTGCTCACGCGCGTCGGAGCCGCGGTCGGGGTCGAGCTGCGGGCCAAGCACGCCGCGGACCCGTCGGTGTCGCTCAACGTGTGGGCACCCGTCGTCAACCCGCTGCGGCACCCAGCCTGGGGGCGCAACGAGGAGGGCTTCAGCGAGGACCCGTACCTCACCGCGCTGCTCGCGACCGCCTACGCCCGCGGGCTGCGCGGCGACCACCCGGTGTACTGGCGCACCGTGCCCACGCTCAAGCACGCGTTCGCCTACAACAACGAGACCGACCGCGCCGTGACGAGCTCCCAGCTGCGTCCGCGCGTGCTGCACGAGTACGAGCTGCCCGCCTTCACCGGGCCCCTCGCTGCCGGGGTCGCAGGCGCGGTCATGGCCGCCTACAACCTCGTCGACGGCCGCCCCAACCACCTGCACGGCGAGCTCCTCGACCTCCTGCGGGAGGCCGCACCCGGGTCGCTGCTCGTCGTCTCCGACGCCGCCGCACCCGGGTTCGTCGTCGACCTCCAGCGCTTCTACGACGACCACGTCGAGTCGCACGCCGCGATGCTGCGCGCGGGCGTCGACTCGTTCACCGACAACGACGCGGACGCGGGACCGACGATCGCGCACCTCACCGAGGCGCTACGGCGCGGGCTGCTCGACAAGCCCGTCATCGACCGCGCGGTCGTGCGCCAGCTCGAGCTGCGGATCCTCACCGGCGAGCTCCACCCCGAGCTCGACCCCTTCGTCGTCGGAGCCGACCAGATCGACCTGCCCGAGCACCGGGCGCTCGCACGCGAGGCCGTGGCGCGGTCCGTCGTCGTGCTCGAGAACACCGGCGCGCTCCCTCTGTCCTCGCGGGCGCGTGTCGCGGTCGTCGGACCGCTCGCCGACCGCGCGCTGCACGACTGGTACTCCGGGACGCCGCCGTACACCGTCGGGCTCGGCACCGCGCTGCGCGAGCGGGTGGGCACCGACCAGGTCCGGGTCGCCGACTCCTCGGACCGGCTCGTGCTGCGCGCGACGAGCACGGGCCGCGCGGTGCGCGCGGTCGGGCCCGACCACGTGCTCACCGCCGACGCCGACGCGCGCGACGACCACGCGCAGCACGACGCGACGCTCTGGGAGGGCGGGCTGTGGACGCTGTCCGTCGCCGCGACCGGGCTGCTCTGGACCGGCGCACGCTGGGTCGCGCGGGCCGATGCGAGCCGTGTGGGCGGCTGGGTCGCGCAGGAGACGTTCCGACGCCACGTGCACGACGACGGGACGTGGTCGCTGCAGCACGCCGGCTCGGGCAGCTGGCTGCGCGTGCAGCACGACGAGGCGGGCACGCTCGTCGCCGACGGTCAGACGCTCGACGACGCCGAACGGTTCGCCGCCGAGACGATCCGCTCGGGTGCCGCGGCCGTGCGCGACGCGTGCGCCGACGCCGACGTGGTCGTCGTGGCGCTCGGCAACGACCCACACCTGGGTGGACGCGAGACCCAGGACCGCCGTTCCCTGACCCTGCCCACCGCGATGCTCGACCTGTGGCGCGTCGCCGCTGACGCCGCGCCGGCCGCGCGCCGCGTCCTGCTCGTCGTCTCGTCGTACCCGTACGTCCTGCCCGACGACCTCGGGGCGGACGCCGTCGTGTGGAGCTCGCACGGCGGTCAGGAGCTCGGGCACGGGATCGCGGACGTGCTGCTGGGCGACGAGGAGCCGCACGGACGGCTCACGCAGGCCTGGCCCGCGCGGGTCGAGCACGTCGGCGACCTCTTCGACTACGACATCATCGCCGCGGGTCACACCACGTGGTACGCGGCCCACCCACCCCGGTACGCGCTCGGGCACGGGCTCACGTACGGCGACGTGCGGTACGTCGCCGTACGTGACGCGGACGTCGCCGGCGCGGGAACGGGGTCCGACGAGGCCACGGTCGTGCAGGCCGACGACGAGCAGGTCGGCCTCGTGGTGACCGTGCGCAACGACGGAGCGCGTCCCGCGCACGAGCTCGTGCAGGTGTACGCCGACGCGCCCACGCACCGGCTGCCCTACGGGCACCGGCTCGTCGCGCACGCACGGGTCGAGCTCGCCGGGGGCGAGCAGCGTGACGTCGCGCTGCGCGTGCCGGTCGCGCGCCTCGCGACGTGGGACGTCACGCGCGCGCGGTTCGTCGTCGAGCCGGGCCGGTTCGATCTCGGCATCGGCCCGTCCGCGGCGAACCTCCCGCTGCACGTCGCGGTCGAGGTGCACGGCGAGCCCGTACCGCCGCGCACGCTCGTCGGACGCGCGGTGCGCCTCGCGGACGGCGACGACCTCGCGGACGTCGAGCTCACGGCGCACACGCGCGAGCGCGGGACCGCCGTGCAGGTCGCGCGAGGACGCACCCGCGGGTCCGTGGTCCTGCGGACGTGCGACGCCGCCGGAGCGGCCGGGCTGCGAGCCGTCGTCGCCCGGACGCGCCCCGGACCCGCGCGGCTCTCGCTCGCGGTCCGCGACGCGGGTGCGGACACGTGGCGCACGCTCGTCGACCTCGACGTCCCCGAGGGCGGCGACCGGTGGACGTGGCGCACGCTCGACGCGCCGTTCACCTCGCCGCCCGACAACGACGGACCGCCGGTCGACGTACGGGTCACGCTCGTCGGCGCCGCACGCGCCGCGTCCGTCGAGCTGACCGTCTGAGCGCGACGCCCCTCGGCCCGCTCAGGGGCCCGTCACGTGCCAGCGATGCCCGTACGGGTCGACGAGCCAGCCGCTCCGCGTGCCGTCGGGCACGTCCTGCGGCGGACGGTCCTGCGTCGCGCCCGCCGCGACCGCCCGCGCGTACGCCTCGTCCACGTCCGGCACGGACAGGACGACCGCGCTGGTCGACCGGCCGCCGAGCGACTTCGGGGCGTACGCGCCGTACTCGTGGTACTCGTCGGACAGGTACACCGACGCCCCGTCGAAGTCGAGCGCGACGAACCCGATCCGGCCGTCCTCCTCGTCGTAGCGTTCACCCGCGGTCGCCCCGAACGCCGCCGCGTAGAACACGATCGCCCCAGCGGCGTCGTCGACGGTCAGGTAGGGCACGGTCCGTCCCATGGATCCCCCGCTCCCGGTCGGCGCCGTCGCCGACCTTCTGTCGCTCCGCATCGAGGCGTTTCAATTGAACGCCGCTCGGTGACGACCGTCAATATTCTGCGCGACGGGGCGAGGTTGACGGAAACGTCCGGTGTGGGCGACGATCGGGCGTTGAAGCGCTTCGACGACGAAGCCACGAACGGAGACCCCCACCGTGCTGCGAAACCTGTCCGCCTGGCACGTCATCATCCTCGTCGCCGTCCTGGTGCTGCTGTTCGGCGCCAACAGGCTGCCCGAGCTCGCGCGCGGCGTCGGTCAGTCGCTGCGCATCTTCAAGAGCGAGGTCAAGGACCTCGCGAGCGACGACGACGGCGCCCCGCGCGGCGCCACGGCCTTCGCCGCCGCTCCTGCTCCGGCCCCCGTGACGCAGATCGGCGCGCAGCCGAGTCCGCACGACCCGGACCACCGCCCCGCGGCCTGACGCGCCCGCCGCCCGGGATCGGGTCGGGTCACGCCCCGGTCAGTCCACCAGGACGCCTGCGCGCAGCACGCGCCGCGCCCGCAGGTGCTCGTCCGCCACGACGACGTCCGCGCGCAGCCCGACCGCGAGCGCGCCCACGTCGGCCAGCCCGAGCACCGTCGCCGGCGTCGTCGAGGCGGCCCGCACCGCGTCGACCAGCGGGACTCCCGCCGCCACGGTGGAGCGCACGACGTCGAGCAGGTGCGCGACGCCACCCGCGATCGCACCGCTTCGTCCGTCCGGTCCCACGATCCGCGCGACGCCGTCGGCGACGCGGACCGCCATCGGCCCGAGCTGGTAGTCGCCGTCCGCCATCCCCGCAGCAGACATCGCATCCGTCACGAGGGCGATGCCGGCGGCCCCCACGAGGTCGAACACCGAGACCACGGTGGCGGGCGCGAGGTGCGTCCCGTCCGCGACGAGCTCGACCACCAGCTCGCCGCGCGACGCCGCCGCGAGGCACGCCATGACGGGCCCCGGGTCGCGGTGGTGCACCGGGCGCATGCCGTTGAACAGGTGCGTCGCGGTCGGCCGGGTCCCCCGCGCGCTCGTGGCGCCGGCCAGCAGGTCGAACGCCCGGTCGACGGCCGCCTCGACCTGCTCGGCGCTCGCGTCCGTGTGGCCGATCGACGGCAGCGCGCCGGCGCGCACGAGCGCCGCGATCACGTCGGCGTCGGCCTCGCCGTCCGCGTCGGCAGACGTCTCGGCCGCGGTCACGCCCGCGACCTCAGGTGCGATCGTCATGGTGACGAGGTACCCGCGCGCGGCCTCGGCGATCTGCCGGACGAGCCCCGGGTCACCGGCCAGCATGTCGTCGGGGTTCTGCGCGCCGCACCGCGCGTGCGACAGGAACGGACCCTCGAGGTGGATGCCCGCGAGCACGCCCTCCTCGGCGGCCTCGGCCAGGAGTGCCGTGCGAGTGAGCAGCTCGTCGGCGGGGGCAGTCACGAGCGAGGCGACGAGCGAGGTCGTCCCGTGGCGCAGGTGCTCGTCGGCGGCGCGCCGGACCTCCTGCGCGGTCGTCGCGTCCGGGAAGCTCGCGCCGCCGCCGCCGTGGCAGTGCAGGTCGACCAGGCCCGGCAGCACGGTGTCGTCCGAGGTCTCCGGCAGGCGCTCGTTCCACGGCGCCGGGGCCTCGCCGGCAGGACCGATCCACGCGATCGTCGCACCCCGGGTCACGAGGAGGCCGTCCTCGAGGACGTCGGTCGGCGTGACGACCCGGCCACGCAGCAGGATCTCGGACTCGGGCTGGTCGCTCACGCCGCCATTCTTCCCCACCCGCGCACGTCCGCCCGGGACGCCTGGCCCGTCAGCCCGACGTTCTCGCGCCGACCGCGTGGCGACCTGCTCGCGGCTGTCGCGCCATCAGACCTCGAGGGTCGCCGGATGCCGCGCCCGGCGGACGTCGCGGCGCCGGACCGACCGGTCCGCCCAGAGGCACGCCCCCGCCGCCGAGACCGCGCCGACCACGACGATCCCCAGACCGAGAGCCGAGAGCGACCACCGCTGCAGCACGACCACGGTCGAGAGGAACGCCACGAGGGCACCCAGCAGCCCGTACACCGCGGCCCGCCGCTCGGCAGCGGCCCGGGCGAGCCGGTGCTCGACGAGCATCGACAGCGTCCCGCCC
>NZ_LFKW01000082.1:25513-51893 GCF_001040865.1 Cellulomonas sp. A375-1
CGCCGAGGACCACGGCGTACGACACGACCACGAGCCCGAGCGCGCCGTTCCCCGCGGCCAGCGAGACCGCGGCACCGATCAGCCAGAACAGCACCAGGGCGCGCCACACGATCGCGGCAGCGCGGCGGACGTCGACCTCGGGGGCGCTGCTCGTCATACGCCCCATCATCGCGCCCGGTCCCCGGCGCCGGAAGTGCGCGTGACCGCGACCCGTCCTGTCCGACCAGGGGCTCAGAACAGGCGGGAGTCGACGTCGTCGACGCCGCGCATCGCCTCGTAGTCGAGCGTGAGGCACGCGATCCCGCGGTCGGCGGCGAGGACCCGCGCCTGCGGCTTGATCTCCTGGGCGGCGAACACGCCGCGCACCGGGCTGAGCAGCGGGTCGCGGTTCAGCAGCTCGAGGTAGCGCGTGAGCTGCTCGACGCCGTCGATGTCGCCCCGGCGCTTGATCTCGATCGCGACCGACCCGCCGGTGGGGTCCTTGGCCAGGATGTCGACCGGCCCGATGGCCGTCGGGTACTCGCGCCGGACGAGCACGTGACCGTCGCCCAGCAGCCCGATCTGCGCCGCGAGCAGCTCCTGCAGGTGCGCCTCGACGCCGTCCTTGACCAGCCCGGGGTCCACGCCGAGCTCGTGCGCGCTGTCGTGCAGCACGTCGTAGAGCTCGATCTCGAGCCGGTCGTCCGACTTCTGGTGCTGCACCGTCCACACCTGCGTGACGCCGGCCGCCCGCGACTCGTCGTCGGGCTCGACGACCGCGAGCGAGCACGGCGGGCTCATCCAGTTCAGCGGCTTGTACGAGCCGCCGTCGGAGTGCAGCAGCACGCTGCCGTCGGCCTTGACGACGAGCAGTCGCGTCGCGCGCGGCAGGTGCGCCGAGAGACGCCCGGTGTAGCGGGCGGCGCAGGACGCGACGACGAGACGCACGCGGGATCCTCCGTCAGGTCAGGGGTCGGAGCGGCGGTCAGATGACCGAGCCGACGCGCGACGGCGTCGCCTCGATCCAGGAGGTGAGCCCGGCGTACGCCTCGTGCGACAGCCGCAGCTCGAACTCCACGGGCTTGCCGTTCGACCGGGCGTGGCACGTCACGACGAGCTGGCCCGCGCCCGGTCCCTCGGCGGCACGCCGGGAGACGATCGTGAGCGACTGGCGCTCCCAGCGCCGCGCCGGACGGGGAGCCAGGGACGACGAACGCCACCAGTAGAGCGAGGCCGCACCGTACTGGGCGACCCCGCTCGGCCAGCGCGCACCGTGGCGCAGCCCGCACCGGAACGACCCGACGCGCCGGTCGAGCGTGTGCCGGCGCGACAGCCACAGCCCGAAGCTGCCGATCACGAGCACGACGACCGTCAGAACCGCGACGACGATCTCCCCGGGCACGTGACCTGGCGCCTCAGTGGCCCGTGGACGTCGGGTCGCTCAGCGCGTCGACGACGACCGTGACCGTGTCGGAGTCCACCGACAGGAACCCGCCGTCCACGTGCCAGGCGAGCTGCTCGCCGTCGGTCGTGCGCACGCGCAGCTCGCCCGCGCGCAGCACCGACAGGATCGGCGTGTGCCCGGCGAGGATCCCGATCTCCCCGTCGGCCGCGGGGGCGGAGACCTGGCGGGCCTTGCCCGACCAGACCTTGCCCACCGCGTCGACGAGGTCGACCTCGAGAGAGGACGCCATCAGACCCCGTACTCCTTCTGGATCCGGGCCCAGTTCTTCTCGAGGTCCTCGAGGCCACCGATGTTGAAGAACGCCTGCTCGGCGATGTGGTCGAACTCGCCGGCTGCGATCTTCTTGAACGCCTCGACCGTCTCGGCCACCGGGACCGTCGAGCCGACGACACCGGTGAACTTCTCGGCCATGTAGGTGTTCTGCGACAGGAACTGCTGGATGCGACGAGCCCGTGCGACGACGGTCTTGTCCTCCTCCGACAGCTCGTCGACACCGAGGATCGCGATGATGTCCTGGAGCTCCTTGTTGCGCTGCAGGATCGACTTCACCTGCGTCGCGACGTCGTAGTGCTCCTGGCCCACGTAGCGCGGGTCGAGGATGCGGCTCGTCGAGGCGAGCGGGTCGACCGCGGGGTACAGACCGCGCGAGGCGATCTCACGGCTGAGCTCGGTCGTCGCGTCGAGGTGCGCGAACGTCGTGGCCGGGGCCGGGTCGGTGTAGTCGTCGGCGGGCACGTAGATGGCCTGCAGCGAGGTGATCGAGTGACCACGCGTCGAGGTGATGCGCTCCTGGAGGAGGCCCATCTCGTCGGCCAGGTTCGGCTGGTAGCCGACCGCGGACGGCATGCGGCCGAGCAGCGTCGAGACCTCGGAACCGGCCTGCGTGAACCGGAAGATGTTGTCGATGAAGAGCAGCACGTCCTGGTTCTGCACGTCGCGGAAGTACTCCGCCATCGTGAGTGCCGAGAGGGCCACGCGCAGACGCGTGCCCGGCGGCTCGTCCATCTGGCCGAAGACGAGGGCCGTCTTGTCGAAGACGCCCGCCTCCTCCATCTCGGCGATGAGGTCGTTGCCCTCACGGGTGCGCTCGCCGACACCGGCGAACACCGACACACCACCGTGGTCCTGCGCGACGCGCTGGATCATCTCCTGGATGAGGACCGTCTTGCCGACGCCCGCACCACCGAAGAGGCCGATCTTCCCGCCCAGCACGTACGGCGTGAGCAGGTCGATGACCTTGATGCCCGTCTCGAACATCTGCGTCTTCGACTCGAGCTGGTCGAAGGCCGGGGGCCGGCGGTGGATCGGCCAGCGCTCGGTGACCTCGAACGTCTCGCCCTCGGCGAGGTTGAGCACGTCACCGGTGACGTTGAAGACCTTGCCCTTGGTCACGTCGCCGACGGGCACCGAGATCGGCGCGCCGGTGTCGGTCACGTGCGCACCGCGGACGAGACCGTCCGTCGGCTTGAGCGCGATCGCGCGGACGAGCGAGTCGCCGAGGTGCTGCGCGACCTCGAGGGTCATCCGCAGGACGCCCTCGTCCTCGCCCTGGCTCGACAGGTCGATGTCGACCGTCAGGGCGTTGTAGATCTCGGGGATCTGGTCCGCCGGGAACTCGATGTCCACGACGGGGCCGATCACGCGGGCGACGCGACCGACGCCGGGCGTGCCGGCGGCGGCGGCCGTCTCGTCGACGGTGGTGGCGGTCATGTCTGGCCTGCTTTCTCGTCCCGGGGCGGGTGGACCCCGGCGGGTCTTCGGTTGGCTGTGGTCAGGGTCAGGAGGCCGAGGCGAGCGCGTCGGCGCCCGAGACGATCTCGCTGATCTCCTGAGTGATCTCGCCCTGACGGGCCTGGTTCGCCAGTCGGGTGTACATGCGGATGAGGTCCTCGGCGTTGTCCGTGGCCGTGTGCATGGCCCGCTGACGTGCCGCGAGCTCGGACGCCGCGGCCTGCAGGAGGCTCGCGAAGATCCGGGCGCGGAAGTACCGCGGGAGCAGCGCGTCGAGCACGACCTCGGGGTCGGGCTCGAAGTCGTACAGCGGCAGCGGGCCTCCGTCGCCGGCCGGGGCAACACCCTCGACCACCTCGAGCGGCAGCAGCCGGATCACGCGGGGACGCTGCGTGACCATGTTGACGAACTGCGTGTACACGACGTGCACCTCGGCGACGCCGCCCTCGTCGGCCGGAGCCCGGAAGCGCTCGAGGAGCGCGTCCGCGATCTCCAGCGCCGTCTCGTACTGCGGCGCGTCCGACTGCCCCGTCCACTGGCCCGCCAGCTCGCGCTGCCGGAAGCGGTAGTACGACACCGCGCGGCGCCCGGAGACGAACAGGTCGACCTCGTGCCCCTCGGCCTGCAGCTTCTCGATCTGGCGCTCGGTCTCGCGCAGGACGGTCGCCGAGTAGGCGCCCGCCATGCCACGGTCCGACGCGATGAGCAGCACCGCGACCCGCTTGGTGTCCGTCCGCTTCGCGAGGAAGGGGTGCGAGACGTCCGAGTGCGTGGCCACGGCCGAGACGGCACGGGTGATCGCCCGCGAGTACGGCGACGCCAGGGCCACCCGGTCGCGTGCCCGGCCGATGCGGGAGGCAGCGATCAGCTCCTGCGCCCGGAACATCTTCTTGAGCGACTGGGTGGACTTGATGCGCTGCTTGTAGACGCGCTGCGAACCGGCCATGCTCAGGCCTTCTTCTGCCGGACGATCTGCTCCTGCTCCACCGCGACCGACTCGTCCTCGTCCTCGACGCCGACCAGCGGCGTGCCGTCGAACTTGAGGAAGCCGTTGCGGAACTCGGCGACCGCGTCCGCCAGGGACTGCTCGGTCTGCGACTCGAGCTTGCCCGTGGAGGCGATCGTCGACAGCACGTCCGTGTGGCGACGCAGGTGGTCGAGCAGCTCCGACTCGAAGCGCTTGACGTCCTCGATCGGCACGTCGTCCAGGTGGCCCTTGGTGCCCGCCCAGATGGACGCGACCTGGGACTCGACCGGGTACGGCGTGTACTGCGCCTGCTTGAGCAGCTCGGTCAGGCGAGCACCACGCGCGAGCTGGGCGCGCGACGTCGCGTCGAGGTCGGACGCGAACATCGCGAACGCCTCGAGCGAGCGGAACTGCGCCAGGTCGAGCTTGAGCGTGCCGGAGACCTGCTTCATGGCCTTGATCTGCGCGGCACCACCGACGCGGGACACCGAGATGCCGACGTCGACGGCGGGGCGCTGGTCGGCGTTGAACAGGTCCGACTGCAGGAAGATCTGGCCGTCGGTGATCGAGATGACGTTCGTCGGGATGTACGCCGAGACGTCGTTCGCCTTGGTCTCGATGACCGGCAGACCCGTCATCGAGCCCGCACCCAGCTCGTCGGAGAGCTTGGCACAACGCTCGAGCAGCCGGGAGTGCAGGTAGAAGACGTCACCGGGGTACGCCTCGCGGCCCGGCGGGCGGCGCAGCAGCAGCGACACGGCGCGGTAGGCCTCGGCCTGCTTCGACAGGTCGTCGAACACGATGAGGACGTGCTTGCCGTCGTACATCCAGTGCTGGCCGATGGCCGAGCCCGTGTACGGCGCGAGGTACTTGAAGCCCGCGGGGTCCGAGGCGGGAGCCGCGACGATCGTCGTGTACTCGAGCGCGCCGGCCTCCTCGAGGGCGCCACGCACGGCGGCGATCGTCGAGCCCTTCTGGCCGACCGCGACGTAGATGCAGCGCACCTGCTTGGTCGGGTCGCCGGTCTCCCAGTTCGCCTTCTGGTTGATGATCGTGTCGATCGCGATGGCCGTCTTGCCGGTCTGGCGGTCGCCGATGATGAGCTGACGCTGACCGCGCCCGATCGGGATCATCGAGTCGATCGCCTTGATGCCGGTCTGCAGCGGCTCGTGCACCGACTTGCGGGCCATGACGCCCGGCGCCTGGAGCTCGAGCGCACGACGCGCGGTCGTCTCGATCTCGCCCAGACCGTCGATGGGCTGGCCGAGCGGGTCGACGACGCGGCCGAGGTAGCCGTCACCGACGGGGACCGAGAGCACCTCGCCCGTGCGACGGACCTCCTGGCCCTCCTCGATGCCGGAGAACTCACCCAGCACGACGACGCCGATCTCGCGGACGTCGAGGCTGAGCGCGAGGCCGAGCGTGCCGTCCTCGAACCGCAGCAGCTCGTTGGCCATGGCACCGGGCAGGCCCTCGACCTGCGCGATGCCGTCGCCAGCGAGGGTCACGCGGCCCACTTCTTCGGCCACGGCGCCCGAGGGCTCGTAGCTCTTCACGAAGCTGTCCAGCGCGGCGCGGATCTCCTCCGGCCTGATCGTCAGCTCAGCCATTGCTCTCTCCTGTCATGGGGCCTGCACACGCAGGCTCCGCGTTCTGGGGTGCCGGTTCAGCCGGCGAGTCGTCGTCGGGCGTCGGCGAGCCGGGACAGCACGGTCGAGTCGACGACCTGCGCTCCCACCTGGATGCGCAGACCACCGAGCACGTGCGGGTCGAGGATCACGTTGAGCTGGATCTCGCGGCCGTAGGCCTGGCGCAGGATCTGCGCGAGCCGGTCCTGCTGCGCCGAGGTGAGCTCGGACGCCGTCGTGATGGTCGCGACCTCGCGCTTGCGGCGCTCGGCGATCAGGTCGCCGACGTGCCCGAGCGTGGCCAGGTACCGCCGGCCGCGCGACGCGGACGCCGCCCGACGGGCGATGATCGCCGTGACCTCGCTCGCCCGGCCGGCCAGGATGGCGTCGACCAGACCTGCACGAGCGTCACCGGGGATCGCGGAGTCGTACAGGGTCCGGTTGACCTCGCGCTGACCGATCAGCGCGCGCGTCAGCCGGAACAGCTCTGCCTCGACCTGCGCGAGGGCGCCCTCGTGCTCGGCGCGCGCCAGCACGGCCATGAAGCCGAGCCGCTCGAGCGCCTCGGCCAGGTCGGCGTCCGCCGACCAGCGCTGGCGCACGGCGTCCTGGGCGACCGCGACGACCCGGGGGTCGGCAGCACCGAGGAGCTGTCCTGCGAGCCGTGCCTTCGCCTCGCCGTCGACCGACGGGTCGCCGAGGGTCCGGCGCAGCGAGCCCGACGAGTCGAGCGCGTCGACCACGGCGAACAGCTGCTCGCCGAGGTCGGACGCCGCCGACCCGGCGGAGGCGAGAACCGGCTCGAACCGCTCCTCGACCGCCGCCAGCGACGCACGCGACGTCCCGCGCATCAGCGCCCCTGCCCGCTCGTGGTCGCCGACGTCGCCTCGAGCTCGTCGAGGAACCGGTCGACGACGCGCGAGCGCCGGACCTCGTCCTCGAGCGACTCGCCGACGATCTTCGCGGCGAGCTCGGTCGCGAGCGTGCCGACGTCCGTCCGCAGCTGCACGGCGGCCTGCTGGCGCTCGGCCTCGATCTGACGCTGCGCGGTCTCGGTGACCCGCGCGGCCTCGTCCTGAGCCCGCGTGCGCAGCTCGGCCACGATCTGCCCGCCCTCGGTGCGTGCGTCCTCACGGATGCGCGCGGCCTCGGCACGAGCCTCGGCGAGCTGCAGGTGGTACTCGTCCAGCGCGGCGGCTGCCTCGGCCTGCGCCTGCTCGGCCTTGGCGAGGCCGCCCTCGATCTTCTCCGTGCGCTCGTCCAGCACCTTCTGCAGGGCGGGCAGGGCGTACTTGAAGAACGGGATCGCGATGAGCAGCAGGACGACGGCCGACCAGAAGATGTCGTAGCCCTCGGGAAGCAGGAGCTGGATGCCCTTGATCTCCTCCGAGCCCTCCGCGGCCGTCACGACAGCCGCGGTGATCGCGGCCGGGCTCACGGGAAGAGGAACCCGGTGATGAGGCCGAGGAGGCCCAGGACCTCGACGAAGCCGATACCGATGAACATCGTCGTGCGCAGCTGACCGGCGACCTCGGGCTGACGTGCGATGCCCTCGATCGTCTTGCCGATCAGGATGCCCAGGCCGATGCCGGGGCCGATGACCGCGAGGCCGTAGCCGATGGTCGCGAGGTTGCCCGAGACGGCGTTCTCGGCCGCGAGGATGGTCTCCGCAAGAGCCACGATTGCTCGTTCCTTCCGTTGGGTACCCGACCGGTCGGCCGGCTACTCGTTCGTTGGTGGGGACCGCGACGGGGCCCCGACTGGACGTGCTAGGGGGTCAGTGCTCTTCCTCGACGGACAGGCTGATGTAGACGGCCGTCAGGACGACGAAGATGTAGGCCTGCAGCGCGCCGACGAACATCTCGAAGAGCGTCATCGCGAAGCCGGCGGCGAAGGTCAACGCACCGAAGGACTTCATGATCCCGGTGGCGTCGAACAGGAAGTACTGCGTGGCCGAGAAGCACAGCACCAGCATGAGGTGCCCGGCGACCATGTTGGCCATGAGTCGGATCGCCAGCGTGGCGGGCCGCAGGATGAACACCGTGAGGAACTCGATCGGCGTCAGCAGCACGTACATGAACCACGGCACGCCGGGCGGGAAGAGGCTCGCCTTGAGGAAGCCGCCGAGGCCCTGAGCGCGGACGCCCGCCGAGAGGTACCGGACGTAGGCCCACGCCGCGAGCAGCAGCGGCAGGCCGATCAGCGCGGTGCCGGCCATGTTGAGGCCCGGGACGACGCTCGTCAGGTTGAACGCGAGGATCGCGAAGAACATCGTCGTCAGCAGCGCGGTGTGCTCGCGCGCCCGCTCCTTGCCGAGGATCTGCTCGGCGACCTGCACCCGCACGAAGTCCAGACCCATCTCCACGACGTTCTGGAACCGGCCCGGCACAAGCTTGGCGCGGCGCGCGGCGATCACGAACACGACCACGATCGCGACCGCGGCGATCAGCCGGACCAGCTGGATCCGGTTGAACTCGAAGATCGTCCCCTCCCACAGCACCGGCGGCGGGAAGAAGTCCGCGATCGACGGCGCGTGGAAGCCGCTGCCTCCCTCGTCGGACGCGAGTGGCATGAGGGTCGCGAGGCTGGACAGGGTGCGCTCCTGGTGGTCGTTGGCGCCGGTGCCGGGGCGTCGTCGCGGGCACGCGATCGGCGTCGGCCGTCGGGGTCGGGAGGAAGCCTAACTCATCCACGGCCGTGGACAGGCCGTGATCCAGGACTGTCGTCCTACGATTCCGACGGGGTCGTGCCCGAGGCTGATGGGTCGACGTACGGGATGCGCGCACGCGTCACCGCGCGGTAGTCCAGGTAGGCCGATCCGAGCACTCCGACCAGCAGGACGACCGCCAGCACCTGGCGTGAGTAGAAGTCCTGGTCGCGCAGGATCGCGAGCACGACGATCACCACGATCACCTTCGCGAGCCACGTCCCCATCACCACGGCGGCCATCACCTGGGCGTTCGAGTGCGCGGTCCGCAGCATCGCGACGATCGTCGTCCCGGAGAACACCAGGGCGAGCCCCACGCCGATCAGCGCGCCCCACACCCCGGCGCTGCCGGCGACGAGCCAGCCGATCGGGACGCCGAGCACGAGCAGCCCGCCGAGCAGCCAGAGCATGGTGCGCAGCGACGTGCGGAAGACGTCCTCGGCCGACGTGTCGCGCCGGGTGCCCGCCGCGTCGTCGTCGGTCGTGTCGCCAGGCACCTGCCCGGGCGCGACGGTCGGGCCGGTCGGGTCGGTCGTGCCGGTCGGGTCGACGTCCGGCTCGTGGTCGGAGCTCGTCGGCTCGCTCATGCGGTCCCCAAGGGTGTGCGGTGCGACCGGCCGCGCAGCGGCCCGATGGTCAGCAGGACGGCGACGACGACGGCCGCGGCGAAGATCCACAGCACCGTCGTCGTCGAGAACACGACGAGCGCGCCCACGCCGTAGGCGAAGACGGCCGTCCAGACGTACATGATCGCCACCGCGCGGCGGTGGCTGTGCCCGAGCGCGAGCAGCCGGTGGTGCAGGTGCAGGCGGTCGGGGTGGAACGGGGACTTGCCCTGGATCGTGCGGCGCACGATCGCCAGGCCCATGTCGAGCAGCGGCAGCAGCAGCACCGCGATCGGCAGGAGCACGGGCAGGAACGCGGGGAACGACTGCCGGCGCGAGATCTGCTCGGGGTCGATCTGCCCCGTCACGACGATCGCCGCGGCCGAGAGCACGAACCCGAGCAGCATCGCGCCCGAGTCCCCCATGAAGATGCGCGCGGGGTACACGTTGTGCGGCAGGAACCCGATGCACGCACCGACGAGCGCCGCCAGGACGAGCGCCGACAGGCTCGCGTAGTCACCCGACGTCGCCCTCGTGAGCAGGTAGCAGTAGAGGAAGAACGCCCCGCCGCCGATCGCGAGCACACCGGCGGCGAGCCCGTCGAGCCCGTCGACGAAGTTCACCGCGTTCATCGCGACGACCACGGTGACGATCGTCAGGAACGTCCACATGCGTGTCGAGCTGACCGTGACCCCGCCGAGCGGCAGCTGGTAGAGCTGCACGCCCTGCCACGCGAGGAACCCGGCGGCGAGCACCTGCCCCATGAGCTTGGTGAGCCAGTCGAGGTCCCAGATGTCGTCGGCCACGCCGAGCAGCACGACCAGGCCCGCGCCGCCGACGATCCCGATCAGCGCGCGCGGGTTGTCGTAGACGCCCGCGAGGAACGGCAACGGGCTGGCCAGCACGATCGCCACGACGATGCCGAGGAACATCGCGAGACCGCCGAGCCGGGGCGTGGGCACGGCGTGCACGTCACGGTCGCGGACGGCCGTGATCGCGCCCCAGCGCAGCGCGCACCACCGCGCGAGCGGCGTCATGACGTACGCCACCGCCGCGGCGATGATGCCGACGAGCAGGTAGACCCTCACCCGGCGGCACCGGCCTCGGGTGCGTCGGGCGCCTCGGGCGCCGCCGCCGGGAGCCGGCCGTCCGTGCCGTGCACGGGCGCGATCGTGTTGAGGTCCTCGAGCGTGATCGCACCCTGGCGCACGACCTGCAGCCGTGGCCCGGTCGCGTCGACGATCGTCGAGGCGACCTGCCCGGGCGAGTCGCCCGCGTCGAGGTACACGCGCACGCTGTCGCCCAGCATGCGGTGCGCCTCGGCCGCCGTCAGGGCAGCCTCCTCGCCCGTGCGGTTGGCGCTCGAGACGGCCATCGGGCCCGTGCGCTTGAGCAGGGCGCGCGCGGTGGCGTGGTCGGGCACACGCAGCGCGACGGTGCCGTGCGTCTCGCCCAGGTCCCACGCGAGCGACGGCTGCGCGCGCACGATGAGCGTCAGGCCGCCGGGCCAGAACGCCTCGGCCAGGAGGCGCGCGTGCGCGGGGACGTCGGTCGCGAGCCCGTCGAGCGTGCGGACGTCGGCGATCAGGACCGGCGGCGGCATCTGCCGTCCGCGGCCCTTCGCGTCGAGCAGCGCCTGGACGGCCGGCGGGGAGAACGCGTCGGCGCCGATCCCGTAGACGGTGTCGGTCGGCAGGACGACGAGGCCGCCGTTGGCGATCACGTCGACCGCCTCGTCGAGCGCCGGGCCCCAGGTCGCCGCGTCGTGGGCGGGCAAGGTGCGCGCAGTCACGCGTTGGATCCTGCCACGTGCGGGCGGGTGCTCCGACGCGCGACGAGCATCCGGGGCCGTCCGGTCAGGTCGGGCAGGGTCGCGATCTCGACGAACGCGCCCGTGCCGGCCGCCGCGACGCGGGCCTCGACGTCCTGCACCTCGGCGTGCTCCATGACGAGCAGGCCACCGGGCGCGAGCAGGCGCTGCGCCGCGGCGATCACGGCACGCGGGACGTCCAGCCCGTCGGCACCCCCGCCGTACAGCGCGAGGTCGGGGTCGTGGTCGCGGACCTCGGGCTCGCGCGGCACGGCGTCGGGCGGCACGTACGGCGGGTTGGAGACGAGCACGTCGACCTTCCCGACGAGGTCGGCGAGCAGCGCGGGGTCGCGCACGTCCCCCTGCTCGACGCGCAGGCGCAGCGTGCCGACGGCCCCGCTGTTCGCGCGCGTGAGCGCGACCGCCTCCGACGACAGGTCGACGGCGACGACCTGCGCCCCGGGCACCTCGGTGTCGACCGACAGCGCGATCGCTCCCGTGCCGCAGCACAGGTCGACGACGACCGGGCTGCCACCGGCCGCGACCAGCCGCGTCGCCTCGTCGATCGCGACCTGCGCGACCACCTCCGTCTCGGGGCGGGGCACGAACACCCCGGGCTCGACGCGCAGCGTCAGGTAGCGGAACACGGTCGACCCGAGGATGTGCTGCAGCGGCTCGCGCCCGCGCCGACGTTCGACGAGCGCGGCCAGCTCCTCGACGAAGCCGTCGGGTGCGACCTGCGGTGCGAGCGCGAGCTCGAGGTGCGGCACGCCGAGCGCGAAGGCCGCCAGGGCCACGGCGTCGACGCGCGGCGAGGGGACGCCCGCCTCGTCGAGCACGCGCGCGGCCGCCTCGACCAGAGCGCGCACGCCCGGCGCCCGCCGCTGCTCGTCGGGCACCTGCACGACGAGCGGCTCGTCGCGGCTCATGCGCCCGCCTCCGCGAGCCGTGCGGACTCGTCGGCCTCGATCGCGGACGCGATCACCGGCCCCAGGTCACCCGCCAGCACCGCGTCGAGGTTGTACGCCTTGTACCCCGTGCGGTGGTCCGCGATGCGGTTCTCGGGGAAGTTGTACGTCCGGATGCGCTCGGACCGGTCGACCGTGCGCACCTGGCTGCGCCGCGCCTCGCTCGCCGCCGCCGCGGCCTCCTCCTGGCGCGCCGCGAGCAGTCGCGCGCGCAGCACGCGCATGGCCTGCTCACGGTTCTGCAGCTGGGACTTCTCGTTCTGCATCGACACGACGATGCCCGTGGGCACGTGCGTGATGCGCACGGCCGAGTCGGTCGTGTTGACGGACTGGCCGCCGGGGCCCGACGAGCGGTAGACGTCGATCCGCAGGTCGTTGGGGTCGATCTCGACCTCGCCCTCGTCGTCCGCCTCCGGGAAGACGAGCACGCCCGCGGCCGACGTGTGGATGCGCCCGGCCGACTCCGTGACGGGCACGCGCTGCACGCGGTGAACGCCGCCCTCGTACTTCAGGTGCGCCCACACCCCGTCCTCGGGGGCGACCGCGCCGCGCGCCTTGACCGCGACCTGCACGTCCTTGAGCCCGCCGAGGTCCGAGGGCGTCGACTCGAGCACCTGGGTCGCCCAGCCCTGCTGCTCGGCGTAGCGCAGGTACATGCGCAGGAGGTCGCCCGCGAACAGCGCCGACTCCTCGCCGCCCTCGCCGGCCTTGATCTCGAGGATCACGTCACGTGAGTCGTCCGGGTCGCGCGGGATCAAGACCTCGCGCAGCCGCGCGGCGGCCTCGTCGGCGGCGGCGCGCAGCGCGGGGAGCTCGGCAGCGAACGACGCGTCCTCGTCCGCGAGCTCGGCGGCGGCCGCCGCGTCGTCGGACGCCGAGCGCCACGCGCGGTAGGCCTGGGCGACCCGACCGAGCTCGGCATACCGACGGCCGAGGGTCCGGGCGCGGCCGGCGTCGGCGTGGACCGCGGGGTCCGAGAGCTGCGCCTCGATCTGCGCGTGCTCGGCGAGCAGCGCCTGCGCGGCGGCGAACTGCTCGCTCACGGGGTCTCCCTCTGGGGTGCGGACGTGCGACGGGGCACGCGACGCACCCCGGGAACGACGCAGCGCCGGTGCCCTCGCGGACACTGCCATGGAGGGCAGTCGTCCGCGCCGGGCACCGGCGCTGCGAAGGTGCTAGTTGGCCTTCTTGCCGTAGCGCGCCTCGAACCGGGCCACGCGGCCACCGGTGTCGAGGATCTTCTGCTTGCCCGTGTAGAACGGGTGGCAGGCGCTGCAGACGTCGGCGTGGATCTTGCCGCTCGTCACGGTGCTGCGGGTGACGAACGTGCTGCCGCACGTGCACGTCACCTCGGTGACGACGTACTCGGGGTGGATGTCAGACTTCACGAGAGCTCTCCTTGGTGGGATGTCTCCGGGTCCCGGCGCGAGGCGCGCGCGGGTGAACCGCAGACCAGCGAACCATCATGCCAGAACGAGACGTGCGCTCGAAATCTTCCCCGGTGACGTGGACCCACCCGCGGCCGCCGCGTCCGGCGGGCGTGAGCCGTCGGCACCCGTCCCGCCCGCCCTCTCTAGGATGCTCAGGTGCCGTCCCCCCACCGTGAGCGCCTCGTCGTCGGGCTCGTCATCGACGACAACCTCGACCGTCCCGACGGCGTGCAGCAGTACGTCCTGACGCTCGGGGCCGAGCTCACGCGACGCGGGCACGAGGTGCACTACATCGCGTCCACGACCGTGCGCACCGACCTGCCGAACCTGCACGTCATCGGGCGCAACGTCGGGGTGACGTTCAACGGCAACCGGCTCAACACCCCGCTGCCCGCGTCACGCGCCCAGGTCCGCGACCTGCTCGCCCGGGTGCCGTTCGACGTCCTGCACGTGCAGATGCCCTACTCCCCCGTGCTCGCCGGGGCGCTGGTCTCGGCCGCGCCCGCGCGCACCGCGGTCGTCGGGACGTTCCACATCTACCCGCACTCGTGGTGGGTGACGGCCGGCACGCGCGCGCTCGGGCTCGTCGAACGGCGGCGCCTGCGCCGGTTCGGCACCGTGTTCGCGACGTCGGAGGCCGCCTCGGCGTTCGCCCGGGCGACGTTCGGGGTGCCGACGACGGTGCTCGGGAACCCGGTCGACGTCGCGCGGTTCCGGCCATCACCAGACGAGCGATCACCAGACGAGCCATCGCCCGACGGGCCGTCGCCCGACGGGCCGTCGCCCGACCGCCCCGTGCGCATCGTGTTCCTGGGGCGTCTGGTGCCGCGCAAGGGCCCGCGCGAGCTGCTCGCCGCGGCCGTCGCGATGACCCGCGCGGGCACGCAACGGCCCTGGACGCTCACGCTCGCGGGGCGGGGACCGCTGCACGACGAGCTCGCGGCGACGGTCGCGCGCGAAGGGCTGACCAACGTCGACCTGCCCGGCTTCGTCGCCGAGGAGGACAAGGCCGCGCTGCTGGCCGACGCGGACGTCGTCGCGCTGCCGTCCACGGGTGGCGAGAGCTTCGGCATCTCCGTCGTCGAGGCGCTCGCGGCCGCACGCGGCGTGGTCCTCGCCGGCGACAACCCCGGCTACCGCACGACCATGGCGGGCCTCGAGCGCCAGCTGCTCGACCCGGCCGACACCGCGACGTTCGCGCACACGCTCGGCCGGTGGGTCGACGACCCGCAGGGACGGGCCGAGATCGCCCAGCGCCAGCGATCCGCCGCGGCACGGTTCGACACGCCGCGGATCGCCGACGAGGTCGAGCGGGGCTACCGGGCAGCGCTCGCCGCAGCACGCGCGGCGCTCTGACGGAAGCATCGCCTGCGCGGGCCCCGCACGTGCGGTCAGCGCGGGGTCAGCCGGCGGGCACGGAGGCAGCGTTCAGCGTGCGGGCACGGACGCAGCGGTCCGCGCGCCGATCGCGACCCACCGGCCGAGCACCGCGTCGTCGACGAGCTCGGCCGTGTCGACCACGACCCACCCGCGCAGGTCCGACCCGCGCATCTGCATCGGCCGCACCCCCGCGCTCGCGAGGAGCTCACCCCGGTGCTCGAGCGGGACGCGCACCATGAGCCCGCCCGAGCGCGTGCTCACGACGACCGCCATCCTGCCGTCGAGCAGGAACGCCAGCCCGCCGAACATGCGCTTCTCCGTGACCACGGGCTCGTCGTCCCGCGACCCCGCTCCGGCGGCGCGCGCCCGCAGGTGGTCCGCGAGCGCGGCCCGCACGCGTGCCCCCAGTGTCTCGTCGACCATCGGTCCCCCTCGTCCCGTCGCGTCCGGACCATGGTGCCCTCGGGGGCGCCGACGCGGAAGACGCCCGGCTGGGCGACGTGACGCTGCGCTCTCGGTGTGCGGGACCGCGGGCGTGTCAGTGGCCACCCCCAGGATGCGGAGGTCGGTGCGAGGGCCCAGATTGGGAGTACTCCCGCCGCAGGACCGGAGGAACGATGACGACCACCGAGCGCGCCGCGGGCACGGTCGCCGACGAGCGGGCGGTGCTGCTGCGCTACCTCACGGACGCGCGCGAGTCGCTCGTCTGGAAGCTCGACGGCCTGTCCGAGCGCGACGCGCGCTGGCCGACGACGCCGACGGGCACCAACCTGCTCGGCCTGGTCAAGCACGCCACGAGCGTGGAGATCGGCTACTTCGGCCCGACGTTCGGGCGCGCGTGGACCGGGCCGGACTTCGAGTGGATGCACGACGACGCGCCCGTGAACGCCGACATGTGGGCGACCGCGCAGGAGTCCGTGCCGTCCCTGGTCGAGCTGTACCGGTCGGTGTGGGCGTTCGCGGACGAGCTGCTGGCGAGCGCCCCGCTGGACCTGGTCGGCCGGGTGCCGTGGTGGCCCGCCGCGCGGGCACAGGTCACGCTGCGCGAGGTCGTGGTGCACGTCACGAGCGACCTGACCCGGCACGCCGGGCACGCCGACATCGTCCGCGAGCTCCTCGACGGCGCGGTCGGCCTGCGCCCGCAGGCGCTGAACGTCCCTGAGCAGTCCGCTCAGGACTGGGCCGACTACGTGCGCGACCTGCGCGCGCTCGCCGACTCGTTCGCCACCACACCCAGGGGTACGCCATGACCTACCGGATCGGCTACTTCGTCGGCAGCCTGTCGAGCACCTCGATCAACCGCGTGCTGTCTCGCGCACTGATCGGGCTGGCTCCCCCGTCGCTCGAGTTCAGCGAGATCGCCATCCGCGACCTGCCGCTGTACAGCGCCGACCACGACCAGGACTACCCGCCCGTGGCTCGAGCGCTCAAGGAGGCGATCGAGTCCTCCGACGGCATCCTGTTCGTCAGCCCCGAGTACAACCGCTCCATCCCCGGCGCGCTCAAGAACGCGATCGACTGGGGCTCACGCCCGTGGGGCACCAACTCGTTCGCGCGCAAGCCCACGGGGATCGTCGGGGCGTCGATCGGCGCGATCGGCACCGCGGTCATGCAGTCGTCGATGCGCAGCGTGCTGAGCTTCCTCAACGCCCCCCAGCTCAACGCGCCCGAGGTCTACCTGACGTTCCGGCCCGAGCACTACGGCGACGACGGGACCGTGCACGACGAGTCGACCGCGGACTTCCTGCGCCACTACATGGAGGAGTACGCCGCGTTCGTCGAGCGCGTCCTGTCGGTCACGGCGCCGGGTCACATCGGCGACCGCGACTGACGGGCTCCTCCCCGCCCCAGGTCGCGCCGCCGATCGCGCCAGGGCGGGTGCGGGCCGCGTCGCCGTCAGGCGGGGATGCCGGCCTCCTCGCGCACGGAGTCGTGCCACGCGACCAGAGCCTCACCCGCGTCGCCCACGCAGCGGCGGAACGCGCGCGGGCGCAGCGTGCGCGGCGTCAGGTCGAGCCACCCCGCGACGAGCATGCCCGGCAGCCCCGCCGGCGCGCGCACGTGGTCCCGACGACCGCTCTTGTCCTGGGAGGTGAACCGCGCGACGACGACGTGGCGGCCGGAGCGGCGCAGCACCAGGACGGGGCGGTCCTTGGCGCCCGTGCCGTCGTCGAACGGCACCAGGGCGTACCAGACCTCCCCGGGGCGCGGGGCGCGGCGGCCCCGGCGGGATCCACCGCGCCGCTTCCGGCGCACGAGCGCGCGCAGGATGAGCAGCACGAGCACGAGCACGGCCACGCCGGCCGATCGTTGCGGGGTCGTGAGGTCGGCGAACCACTGCTGCAGCGTCTCGACCACCGCCGCGACGAGCCCGTCGTCGGGCTCGGTCACGGTCGGCGAGCTCCAGGGCATCGTGCGCATGCGACTGCATCGACGACGCGGCCGTCAGCCTTGAGCCCCGCACGCCCGAGATGGACGGGCACGACGAAGGCCGCGACCCGGGGGCGCGGCCTTCGTCGTCGGTGAGCGGAGGTCAGACCGTGCGGCCCGCGTTCTCCTGGCCCCAGCTGCCCGGGGTGGTCTTCTGGACCTGCAGGAGGAACTCCACGTTGGACTTCGTCTCCTTGATCTTGCCCGTGAGCAGCTCGATCGCCTGCTGCTGGTCGAGCGCACCGAGCACCCTGCGCAGCTTGTAGACGATCTGCAGCTCGTCGCGCGACATGAGGAGCTCCTCGCGGCGCGTGCCCGAGGCGTTGACGTCGACCGCCGGGAAGATGCGCTTGTCCGCGAGCGAGCGGGACAGGCGCAGCTCCATGTTCCCGGTGCCCTTGAACTCCTCGAAGATGACCTCGTCCATCTTGGAGCCGGTCTCGACGAGCGCGGACCCGAGGATCGTCAGCGAGCCACCGTTCTCGATGTTGCGCGCGGCGCCGAAGAACTTCTTCGGCGGGTAGAGCGCGGAGGCGTCGACACCACCCGACAGGATGCGGCCCGATGCCGGCGCGGCCAGGTTGTAGGCGCGCGACAGACGCGTGATCGAGTCGAGCAGCACCACGACGTCCTGGCCGAGCTCCACGAGACGCTTGGCGCGCTCGATCGCGAGCTCGGCGACGATCGTGTGGTCCGAGGCGGGGCGGTCGAACGTCGAGGCGATGACCTCGCCCTTGACCGTCCGCTCCATGTCCGTGACCTCCTCAGGGCGCTCGTCGACGAGCACGACCATGAGGTGGACCTCGGGGTTGTTCGTGGTGATCGCGTTCGCGATCTGCTGCATGATGATCGTCTTGCCGGCCTTGGGCGGCGCGACGATGAGGCCGCGCTGACCCTTGCCGATCGGAGCGACGATGTCGATCACGCGCGGCGTCAGACGGCCCGGGTCGGGCGTCTCGAGGCGCAGCCGCTCCTGCGGGTACAGCGGCGTGAGCTTGGTGAACTCAGGCCGCTCGCGGGCCTCGTCGGGCGACAGGCCGTTGACCGAGTCCAGGCGCACGAGCGCGTTGAACTTGTTCGGCCGGTTGCCCTGCGCGGGCTGCTCGCCCTCGCGGGGCTGGCGCACCGCACCCGTGATCGCGTCGCCGCGGCGCAGGCCGCTCTTCTTGACCTGGCCGAGCGAGACGTACACGTCGTTCGGGCCGGGCAGGTAGCCCGTGGTCCGCACGAACGCGTAGCTGTCGAGGATGTCGAGGATGCCCGCGACCGGCAGCAGCACGTCGTCGTCGGCGAGCTCGATCTCGTCGAGGCCCGACAGGTCCGGCTGACCGGTGCGACCGCCGGTACGACCGCGCTTGCGGTCCCGGTCGCGGTAGCGGTCACGCGAGCGGCGACGACGACCGCCGCGCTCCTCGTCGTCGTCCTGCCCGCCCTGGCCGTTCGGGGCGCCGGCGCCCTGGGCGCCCGGCGCGTTCTGCTGACCGGCCTGACGCGGCTGCTCGCCCTGCCCGCGCTGCTGGTTGCGCTGGCCCTGACGCTCGCCGTCGCCCTGCGTGTCGGGAGCACCCGACCCGCGGCCCGCACGACGCGACCGACGCTCGCCCTGCTCGCCCACCGCTTCGACGGCCTCCGCCGCACGCTGCGCGCGGTCGTCGCCGCGGCTCGCGCGGTCCGGGGCCTCGGCCGAGGCGACCTTGGCGTCGAGCGCGGCCTCGAGACCGGCGAGTGCGTCGGTGGCCGGTCCCTGCTCGCGGCGCGCGCCGCGCGACCGCTGCGGGCGACGCTCGGCACCCTCGCCGCGCTGCTCGCCGGCCTCGGCGGGCGGTGCGGCCGGGGCCTCGGTCATCTGCTCCTTGACGGGGGCGACGGCCTGGTCACGTCGCGCGTCGAGGGCGCGGGAGCGCGATCCGCCGCGGGCGGCGTTGATCGCCTCGACCAGGTCGCCCTTGCGCATCTTCGAGGTGCCCTTGACGCCCAGCCCCGAGGCCATGGCCTGGAGCTCGGGCAGCCGGAGCGCCGCGATCGACCCGCCGGTCTGGTTGGTGTCTGTCACGAAGGACCCTTCCCCCTCGTCGGAGGCCTCGCCCGGTTCTCGGGCGACGGCCGGCGTCTCGTCGTCGGATGCGGTTCACCCGTCAGCGAGGCGGTGCTGGAAGCCACACGCGCGACTCACGACAATGTCGGCGACACGTTCAGGCTGGGGTGTTCCCGGATGGTCGACTCGCCTGAGGCACGGCCGCGGACCTGGAGAGGAGCTGACCTGTTCAGGAGCGGCGCGCGACCCGGAGGATGTGGTCCGGGGAACGCGACGATGCTACCACTGTCGACCTCACCGACCGCCCGGATGACCCCCGGCCACGGCCGTCACCCGATCGGGTGCTCGCCCACCACGAGCCGCGCCCCGGACGGGTCGACCGCGAGCGGACGGATGATCCAGCCGCCCAGGACGCCACCGAACGCCTCGGCGATCGCCGCGTCCGCGTCCGTGCCCCGGGCCCGCTCGTCGTCGGCTCCGGCGGCGGCTCCCGCGCCCGGCGCCGAGCCGTTCTCGAGGCGACGCGCGAGCGCGAGCACGGTCGGCCCGGCGCCCGAGACGACCGCCGCGACCCCCCGCGCACGCAGCGCGTCGACGAGCGCGAGCGAGTCCGGCATGACCGCGCGCCGGTACTCCTGATGGAGCTTGTCGACCGTCGCGTCGAGCAGCAGGTCCGGCCGACGACCGAGCGCCTGGACGAGCAGCGCGGAACGGCCGGCCTGGAACGCGGCGTCGGCGTGCGGGACGTGTGCGGGCAGCACGTCGCGCGCGGCCTTCGTCGACAGGTGCGTCGGCGGGATCATGACCACGGGTGCGATGTCGAGGTGCACCTCGACCTGCGTCGCCCCGACCCCGCCGGTGGCGTTGGTCCACGCGACGGTCGCACCGCCGAGGATCGCCGGTGCGGCGTTGTCCGGGTGCCCCTCCATCTGCGTCGCGAGCGCGAGCACGGTCGCGTCGTCGAGCGCCTCGGGCTCGGAGATCAGGCCGCGTGCCGCGACGATGCCCGCGACGACGGCCGCCGCCGACGAGCCGAGGCCGCGTCCGTGCGGGATGGCGTTGCGGCAGGTCAGCGCGAGGCCCGCCTGAGGAGCGCCCACGTGGTCGAGCGCGACGCGGATCGCGCGCACGACGAGGTGGCGCTCGTCGTCAGGCACCGTGCCGGCACCCTCGCCCTCGACCACGACCTCCACGCCCGCGGACGCGACGGCGCGCACCTCGAGCTCGTCGTGCAGGGCCAGGGCGACGCCCATCGCGTCGTAGCCCGGCCCGAGGTTCGCCGAGGTCGCCGGGACGCGCACCCGGACACGGTCGGCCCGCAGTCGCACGACCGTCGCCTCAGCCCAGGCCGAGCGCGTCGGCGATGGACACGACGTCCGCGCTCACGCGCACGAGGTCCACGTCGCCGCCGTCCGGGCGACGCAGCGCCCACTGCGGGTCCTTCAGGCCGTGGCCCGTCACCGTGATCGTGATGCGCGCACCGGCGGGCACGCGGCCCTCGTCGGAGAGGCGCAGCAGACCCGCGACGCCCGCGGCGGACGCGGGCTCGACGAACACGCCGACCTCGGCCGACAGCACGCGGTGGGCGCGCAGGATCTCCTCGTCGGTCACCGACTCGATGAGGCCGCCCGAGACGTCGCGCGCCTCCTCGGCCTGCTTCCACGACGCGGGGTTGCCGATGCGGATCGCGGTCGCGATCGTCTCGGGCTCGTCGACGGGGTGACCGAGCACGATCGGCGCGGCACCCGCGGCCTGGAAGCCCCACATGACCGGCGTGCGCGTCGCGACCGCGCCGTGAGCCGCGCCGTCGTCGAGGCCCGCGTACTCGCGGAAGCCCTTCCAGTAGGCGGTGATGTTGCCCGCGTTGCCGACCGGCAGGACGTGGATGTCGGGTGCGTCGCCGAGCGCGTCGACGATCTCGAACGCGCCGGTCTTCTGGCCCTGGATACGGTCGGGGTTCACCGAGTTCACGAGCTCGACCGGGTAGGACTCGGCGAGCTTGCGGGCCGCGATCAGGCAGTCGTCGAAGTTGCCGTCGACCTGCAGCAGGCGTGCGCCGTGCGCGACGGCCTGGCTGAGCTTGCCCATCGCGATCTTGCCGTCCGGCACGAGCACCGCGCACACCATGCCCGCGCGCGTCGCGTACGCCGCCGCCGAGGCCGACGTGTTGCCCGTCGACGCGCACACGACCGCCTTCGCGCCGCGCGCGGCCGCCGCCGAGATCGCGGTCGTCATGCCGCGGTCCTTGAACGAGCCCGTCGGGTTCATGCCCTCGAACTTCACGTACACGTCTGCACCGGTGCGCACGCTGAGGGCGGGCGCGGCGATCAGGGGCGTACCGCCCTCGAACAGCGTGACCGGGTGGGTCGTGAGGTGCGCGGGCAGGCGGTCGGCGTACTCGGCGATGACGCCGCGCCACTGGTGGGCCATCAGGCTCCTTCGACTCGCAGGACGGACACGACGTCACGCACGACGTCGAGGTCGGTGAGCGCGGCCACCGTGGCCGCGAGCGCGCGCTCGGGCGCGGCGTGGGTGGTGATGAGCAGGCGCGCGAGGTCCGTGCCGTCGCCGCTGCCGTCGGCCCGGCCGTCCGCGCTCTGCCGGACCGCCTCGATCGACACGTCGTGCTCGGCGAGGGCCGCCGCGACCTGTGCGAGCACGCCCGGGCGGTCGTCGACGTCCAGGCGCACCTGGAAGCGCGTGCGCGCGGCGTCGGCCGGCAGCACGGGCAGCGCCGCGTACGACGACTCGACCGGTCCGCGCCCGCCGAGCACGCGGTGCCGCGCGACGGAGACGAGGTCTCCCAGGACGGCCGACGCGGTGGGCGCGCCGCCCGCGCCGCGCCCGTAGAACATGAGCTCGCCGGCGGCCTCGGCCTCGACGAACACCGCGTTGAACGCGCCGCGCACACCGGCGAGCGGGTGCTCGTCAGGCACGAGTGCGGGGTGCACGCGCACCTGGATGCCCGCGACGTCGTCGGACGTGTTGCGCTCGGCGATCGCGAGCAGCTTGATCGTGTGGCCCGTGCGCTTCGCCCACGCGACGTCGGCGGCGGTCACGGACGTGATGCCCTCGCGTGCGACGTCGTCGATCGAGACGCGCGTGTGGAACGCGAGCGACGCGAGGATCGCGGCCTTGGCCGCCGCGTCGAACCCCTCGACGTCCGCGGTCGGGTCCGCCTCCGCGTAGCCGAGCGCCTGCGCCTCCTTGACGGCCTGCTCGAGCTCGAGGCCCTCGGTCGCCATGCGGTCGAGCACGTAGTTGGTGGTCCCGTTGACGATGCCCAGCACGCGCTGCACCTGGTCGCCCGCGAGCGACTCGCGCACGGGGCGGACGATCGGGATCGCACCGGCCACCGCGGCCTCGAAGTACAGGTCGACACCCGCCGCGTCCGCGGCCTTGTAGAGCGTCGGGCCGTCCTGCGCGAGCAGCGCCTTGTTGGCGGTGACCACGCTCGCGCCGTGCTCGATCGCGCGCAGGATCAGCGAGCGGGCCGGCTCGATGCCGCCCATCACCTCGACCACGACGTCCGCGCCGTCGACGAGCGACTCGGCGTCGTCGGTCAGCAGGTCGGCGAGCGGCGTCCCGGTCACGCCCTCACGCGGTGCGGCAGCGTCGCGGACCGCGATCCCGACGAGCTCGAGCGACGTGCCGACGCGCGGCGCGAGCTCCTCGGCGTGCTCGAGCAGACGCCGGGCGACCTGCGTGCCGACGACCCCGCAACCGAGCAGGGCGACCTTCAGGGGGGCGGGCACACGACCTCCGGTGCTCTCGTCGGGAACTGCGCACAGGATAGGGCGCGCGCGTGGCCGCCCGTGCGGACGTCCGGTCGGCAGGACGCGGCGTCGTCGCCCCGCACGTGGGGTCCACGCGCGCGGCGCCGGGACGCCGCAGGGGCGGTCGGGAGACCCCGACCGCCCCTGCGTCCTGCGGGAGTCCGCTCAGACGACCTTGAGCGAGACCGTCCTGCTCGACGCCTTGACGTTCGACGAGCCCGCGTACGTCACCTTCACCGTGTACGTGCCCTTGGTCGTGAGCTTCGGCAGCGTGACCGTGCGGGTGCCGCCCTGCAGCGTGACCGTCTTCGTGGCGTACGACGTGCCGTTGCGCGTGACCTGGACCGTCACCTTGCCCGTCGGCACCGTGCCGGTCGCCTTCACGGTCACGACGACCGTGGCGCGCACCGTGGTCGTGACGGTCGCCGCCTTGACGGTGATCGCGCTGGTCGCCTTGGCCACCGTGCGCGTCGAGCTCACCTTGGCTGCGTCGAGCTGGCTGCTGCCGCCGTAGGAGACGGTCAGCGTGCGGGAGCCCGCCGCGAGGGTCTTCGGCACCGTGAGCGAGGCATTGCCGCCCGAGAGCGTGCCGGTCGCCAGGACCTTGGTGCCGTGCAGGAGCGTGACCTTGCCCGTCGCGGCCACCGGTCCGGTGACGGTCACCGCCACCTTCGCCGACCTGCCGTGCGTGAGCGACGGCCAGGTCGCGGCGACCTTGGCGGCGCCCTTGGCGACCGTCACGACGGCGCTCGTCGTCGCCGGGGCGTAGTCGATGTCGCCGAGGAACGCGACGGTCATCGTGTGGGTGCCGGCCGCCAGCGGCTTGTCGAGCGCCACCGTCACGGCACCGTCCGCGACAACGCCCCGGCCGCGCACGACGCCCTTGGCGTCCCGCACCTCGACGTCCCCGACGGGCGCCGAGGCGTCGACCGCGGAGACCGTGGCCCGTACGACCGGCAGCGCACCGACGACGGAGCGGGAGCTGCTCGCGACGACCTCGGTGCCGAGCTTCGAGAACTCGACGGGCGTGAAGGTCTCGAACGCGGGCGTGGCCGCGCTGCCGCCCGGGTAGGTGTAGATGCCGAACCGGCCCGCGCTGACCTTGCCGGCCGCGGCGGCGAGCGCCGCGGCGCGGTCGACCGTGAGGGTCGCGGTGAACGTGCCGTCGGGGCGCAGCTCGACGCCGCCGCTCGCCGCGCCGCCGATCGTCGGGACGTCCGCGGCCAGGACGGCCCACGCCGTGGCGGCGGCGGGACGGCTCGCCGACGTGGCGCCCTGCGACGGACGCCACGTCGTGGCGAAGTACCCGAACGCCACGTAGGCACCGCCGGGCTTGCCTGCGAGCGGGGGTCGGGCCGCGAGCGACGCCTGCGGGACGAAGCCCGAGCCCTCGACCGTCACGGTCGCCGATCCGTCGCGCTCGAAGCTCGTCCGCGAGACCGCGACCGTGGGCGTCGCGGTCTCGAGCGAACCCGAGATGTCGTCGAGGAGCTCACCCACCGGGTAGAGCGGCACGGCGGCGCGGCCCGCCGCGGTCAGCGTGAGCCCCGTCCCGGTGAACGTCGCACCGGTGGCCGTGGTCGTCACCGCGAGGTGGCCGATGTTCGCGATCGCGACGTCGTCCGCCTGGTACTCGCCCGCCTCGAACCCGGCGAAGCCCGACGTGACGACGGTGCGCGCGTCGGCCGTCACGACGGCCTGGGTGCCGACCGTCCCGATGCGCACGTCGCTCAGCGAGATCGTGAAGTAGTGCGAGGGGAAGCTGTAGGTGACCCCGCCGTCGGAGTCGAGCGTCAGCGCCGCGGGGTCGAACGACCCGGCGTTCACCGGGAACACGTACGGGCGGGCCTCCCCGACGCCGGGCTCGGCGAACGTCGCGGGCGCGGTCAGCACCACGCGCTCACCGACCGGCTCGGTGTTCAGCCCACTCGCGACGTACGTGCGGAAGCTCTGCTTGAAGCCCCACGTGAGGCTCCCCGAGGACACCACGCGGGGCGCGTCCGCGGCGCTCGCCGGGACGGCCGCAGCGGCGACCAGGGCGGTGGCTCCGAGGGCGGTGGCTCCGAGGGCGGTGGCCGTGGCGGCGGCCACGAGGCGCCGAGTCCAGGCCTGACCGCGGGTGGCGGTACGTGTGAACATCCGAGTCCCTTCGTCGTGCGCCGCAGGACAGGTCAGGGCGCGCTGGTAGGAGGCTAGCCGAAGTTAGGTAATCCTTGCCTTACTCGACGCTGTGCGGCACGTCACGCCGCCGCCGCAGCACGACGACCGCCCCGGCCGCCACGGCGGCGAACGCGCCGACCACGAGCGCGCCGACCACGAGCCCCCACGGACCCGCGTCGGACGCGCCCGGTGCCTCGACCGTGAGCACCACTCGCAGGGCGAGGCGGCGTTCGACGGCCAGGCCGCCCTGCTCGTCGGGCGCGGTCGTCACGACAGCCGCGACGTACGTGCCGGGGGCCGCGTCGGGTGGCACGACGACGTGCACGGGGACGCCGACGTCCTCGCCGGCCGCGAGCGTCACCGGCTCGACGGGCACCGAGACCCACGCCGCCGGTCCGGTCCGGGTGTCCGCGACCTCGAGCGCGCCGTCGGCGCCCGCGCGCGTGTCGGAGGCCGACACCGCGAGCTCGAGCGTCCGGCCGCCCTCGTTCCGCACGACGACCGCGTCGTCGACCTCGTCGCCCGCGCGCAGCACGTGCTCGAGCACCGCCGAGCCGTCGCGCGGCCGGACCGACCAGCTCGCCTCGTCGGACGCCCCCGCCGAGACCGCCGGGAGCAGGACCCCGAGCGCGACGGAGAGGACCGCGAGCCCGGGGACGACGAGCCCGCGCGGCCGCACCGCTGACGTCATCCGAGCGCCGTGATCGTCAGGACCGTCTCGTACCGGCCGGGCGCCGCGCCGTCGGGGACCCGCAGCGTGAGGCCTGCGGTCACGCGGACCGTGCGCTCGCCGCGCGCCGCGCCGCCGACGACCAGCGTGCGTGGCGAGGCCAGCCCGCCACCGGTGACCGTGGACGGCGTGATCGCGCGGCCTGCGCGCACCCCGGCCACGGGCTCCAGCAGCGAGGGCTGCCAGCCGAGGTGCTGCGCACCGAGGACGTGCGCGCCGTCGTGCGTGGTGAACGGGCGGGCCCGGCCCGAGAGCGTGAAGCCGGGGCTGCCCGGGCGGGTGTCGGTGATCGTCACGGCCGGCAACGTGCCGGTGGCGGTGAACGCGCCGTCGGCCGTCGTCGCCGTGCCGAGGCTCGCCGTGGCGTCGGCGAACGACCACGTGAGGGCGCCGGGCTCGGCCGGTGCCGTCGGCGTCGGGCCGGGCGTCGGGCCCGCGGTCGGCGTCGGGGCCGGGGTCGGCGTGGTCGACGGGTCGGGGTCCGGCCCGTCGAGCGTGAAGCCCACGTCGACCGGCAGCGCCGGCTTGGAGTCCTGCGTGCCCTGGCAGCCGGTCGAGTAGAAGTGCGTCTGCAGGCTC
>NZ_LFKW01000082.1:51903-54111 GCF_001040865.1 Cellulomonas sp. A375-1
CAGGCATCGCGGCGACGAAGTCCGTGGGCCACGAGCCCCACCAGCCGGTCGCGCCGCCCGACGTCGAGCACGACCGCACCTGCGCGCCACCCGCCGCGTCGACGGTGACGCCCTGGTAGTCCGGCGTGAGGCGGAACGAGTCGTCGTCGAGGCCGCTGCGCGCGCCCGACGAGAACGTCAGCACGGTCACGCGACCCACCCTGACCGGGGCCGACGGCTGGCCGTCGAGATCGACGCCCGACCCGACCGCCACGTCGAACGACAGCGTGCCCGCTCCGCTGCGCTCGACCGAGAGCACCGGGTCGGAGTAGACCTCGTCGGGGGCGTTCAGCGACGCCGGGTAGGCGTTGACCGTGTACGACCCGGTCCAGCTGAGCTCGGCGGCGCCCGTCTGCGGGTCGACCGTCCCCGTGCCGCCGGTGAACCGCACGGCGTTGGGGGTCTTCTGCGGGGTCGAGCGCGGCATCGACGTCGCGGGGACAGGCGCGACGACGTAGACGTCCTGCGAGCCGCCGGAGACCGAGCCCCGGAGGATCTCGGCCGCGCCGCGCGCACCCGACAGGGTCCACGGCCCGAAGATGCCGACCTGCGCGTAGCCGCTGATGCCCCACGTGAGGGTCGCGTCGTCGAGCACCGGAGCGTCGCCGGGCTCGTCCGCGAACGCCGGCGCGGCGGCCAGCGTCGCGACGAGCGAGCACAGCGCCGTCAGCGCGACGGCCTTCCTGCTCAGCGCACCCACGGGAGCACCACCCATCCCTGTCGCAGTCCCAGCGCACCGGCGGCGGCCGCCACGACGCTCGCGCCCAACGCGCCGAGCGCGAGCGGGTCGTCGAGCAGCCCGTCGAGCAGGCCGCCCTCGTCGGGCCCGGGGGTCGTCACGGGCTGCGCCGAGAGCGCCTGCGCGCCCGAGCTCGCCGGGACCTGCGGAGCCACCGCGGTCAGTCCGCCGTCGGCGTGGGCGCCGAGCGCCGGGCGGGCGACGCCGCCTGCCGGGCGGTTCCGCACCTGGTTCTCCGGCACGCGCAGTCCCGCGGTCGGCGCGGGCCCGCCGCCCTGGTCGTCGTCGTCCGCGGCGGGCGGGGGGACCGGGCGGCTCGCGTCGAAGCTCACGACGAGCGCGGCCGCGGGCTTGGCGCGGTCGCGCGCTCCCCCGGTCGAGTACCAGTACGGTGCCTGGCCGACCTCGCCCTGGAAGTCCACGAAGTCCTGCGGGAACGCGCCCCAGTACGCGGCGCTCGCCGCGTCGCGCGCGCTCTGCGGAGCCGCACCCGCGGGCGCGGTCACCGAGACCCCGACGTACTCGGGCACGACGACGAGCCCTGCCTCCGTGACCTCGACGTCCTCGAGGACCGCCAGCGCGGCCGTGCGCGGCGTCAGGGCGGTCCACGTTCCCGGCTGGGTGCGGTCGGCGCCGAAGCCGGAGAGCGTCGCGGTGAGCGTGCCGGTGCCGTCGGCGACCTCGAGCACCGGGTCGGTCGCGCTCCAGTACGTCAGGCCGCCGTAGAACACCACCGTGAACGAGCCGGTCCAGCGCACCGACGCGGTGCCGCTCGCGGCGTCGACCGTGCCGACACCGCCCTCGATGACGACCTCGTTGCCGGTCGTGCTCTCCGGTGACGCCACCGCGACCGGCGCGCCGGACGCGTCGAGGCAGCGGGTCGCCCACGACGCCTCGACGTGCCCGCCGCCGGGGGCGTCCTTCTCGATGCGGACGTCGCCCGCGCGTGACGCGTACAGGCCGTCCTGCCCGGTCCACGCGCGCGAGCCCCCGGCCGAGCCCGCCTTGCCGGCCGACAGGAAGTTGCAGCCGCCGAAGAACGCGCCGCCGCCCGTCTCGTCGTTCAGGGCCCAGCGCAGCTGCGCGTCGCTCACCGTGAGCGCGTCGGGCTCCGGGATGGTGACGTCGACGACGACGTCGTCCGCGGCGGCGGACAGCGCCGCGGGCACCGTCAGCACGCCGAGGGCGAGCGCCGCGACGGCGAGCAGCCGCCCGGCGCGGGTCCGGCGCTCACGGTGGGTCCGCGCGCGAGTCGTCGGGTCGGTCAGGGGCTGAGGCGTCGGCGGGGTCATCGGGTGGCCCCCGCGAGCTCCGGCGCGGCCTCGCGCTCGTCGTCGCTCTCGCCGGGCGCAGCCGGGGTACCTCGCTCGGCCGCGCGGCGACGGCGCCGTGCGGCCAGGGCGCCGAGCACGACGAGCGCGACGAGCAGC
>NZ_LFKW01000083.1:0-7840 GCF_001040865.1 Cellulomonas sp. A375-1
GTCGGAGCGACCCTTCGCCCCTGTCCCGGGCGCTGAGCACGACGACGACGAGGACGACGAGGTCGAGTCCCGTCCGCGCCACCCGTACACCTGGCTGCACCTGATCGTGCTGGCCCTCGTGGCGTTCGTGCTCGGCTTCCTGCTCGTCCTGCTCTACACCAAGGCCAACGACGGGGCGAGCGCCGCCTCGAGCGCGCTCAGCGTCGTCACGACCGCACCGAGGGCCGGGCCGAGCGCCTGAGCCCGCCCCCGACACAAGGAGATCCGTGACCGCCACCGAACGTGCCGTCGAGCTCGCCATCGCCGCTGCCCGTGCAGCGTCCGACCTCAAGGCGCAGGAGATCATCGCGCTCGACGTGAGCGAGCAGCTCGTCCTGACGGACGTGTTCCTCATCGCGTCCGGGACGAACGAGCGGCAGGTCGGCGCGATCGTCGACGCCGTCGAGGAGGCGCTGTACAAGCTCGGTTCCAAGCCGGTGCGTCGCGAGGGCAAGGCCAGCGGGCGGTGGGTGCTGATCGACTTCGGCGACATCGTCGTCCACGTGCAGCACGCCGAGGACCGCGTCTACTACGCGCTCGAGCGACTGTGGAAGGACTGCCCGCTGATCGAGCTCCCCGAGGACGCGCGCGGCGGTGACGGCACCGCGGACGACGAGTGAGCGTCGGTCGTCTGCTGCTCTGGCGCCACGGGCGCACGGAGTACAACGCCACGGCCCGGCTGCAGGGCCAGGTCGACATCCCGCTCGACGACGTCGGTCGCTGGCAGGCGCGCACGGCCGCGGCCGCGATGCTCGCCCGGCACACGCCGACACGCATCGTGAGTTCCGACCTCGATCGTGCGCGTGAGACGGCGCAGGCGCTGGGCCGCATGGCGGGCGTCGTGGTCGAGGTCGACGCGCGCGTGCGCGAACGCGGGTTCGGCGAGTGGGAGGGCCTGAGCGGCGCCGAGATCGCCGAGCGCTGGCCCGAGGACTACGCGCTGTGGCGCGCGGGCGGCGAGCCGACGCGCGTGGGCGCCGAGACGCGCCAGGTGGTCGCACGGCGCACCGCCGAGGCGATCGCGGAGCTGTCGCGGGCCATGTCGCGCGACGAGACGCTCGTCGTCGTCTCGCACGGTGCGGCGATCAGCTCCGCCGTCGGTGAGCTCCTCGGCATGCCGGCCGCCTGGCGGGGGATGGCCGGGATGCACAACGCGCACTGGGCCGAGGTCGTGCCGTCGTCAGGCGACGTGCTCCCGGCGTGGCGTCTCGTCGCCTACAACCTGGGGCCGACGGACGCCTCGACGGACTGGAACGCCGGTCCGGACCGCGCCGACGACGAGCAGGCAGGCTCGACGCGCGACCCCGACTGACCTCCCGCGGCGCGCGCCGGCCCGCACGTGCGGGACGTGACGCGCGTCGCTCGGAGCGGATTGGCGTCCGGGGCCGTCCTCGTCCTAGACTCTCCGAGCGTCCCCACGGGGGCGACAACTTCACACGGGGCTGTGGCGCAGCTGGTAGCGCACCTGCATGGCATGCAGGGGGTCAGGGGTTCGAGTCCCCTCAGCTCCACCGTGTGATGACGCGGGACATCGTCGATCGATGTCCCGCGTCGTCGTTTCTGCGGTCCCCACACCCGACCGGCGTCGAGTGGTCGAGGCGCGCCGCCCAGGTGCCGACCCGCGGCGAGGATGCGAGGGTGGACGGGCAGCGACGGGTCGGCGAGGTGCCTGCGACTGCCCAGCCGCGAGGAGTCGCCGTGCGTGCACTGACCTGGCAAGGAACCCAGGACGTCGCCGTCGAGGACGTCCCCGACCCGACGATCCAGGAGAGCCACGACGCGATCATCCGGGTCACGTCCACTGCGATCTGCGGCTCGGACCTGCACCTGTACTCGGTGCTCGGACCGTACCTGGCGCGCGGCGACGTGCTCGGCCACGAGGCGATGGGCATCGTCGAGGAGGTCGGACCGGACGCGGGGGACCTGCGGGTGGGGGACCGGGTCGTCGTCCCGTTCGGCATCGCGTGCGGCAGCTGCTCGATGTGCCTGCTCGGTCTGCAGTCGCAGTGCGAGACCACGCAGGTGCGCGAGCACGGTTGCGGTGCCGCGCTGTTCGGCTACACGGCGCTGTACGGGTCGGTGCCGGGTGGGCAGGCGCAGTACCTGCGGGTGCCTCAGGCGCACTACGGTCCGGTGGTCGTCCCCGACGACGGCACGCCCGACGAGCGCTACCTGTACCTGTCCGACGTGCTGCCGACCGCGTGGCAGGCCGTCGAGTACGCGTCGGTGCCGGACGGCGGGACCGTCGTGGTCGTGGGGCTCGGGCCGATCGGGCAGATGGCCGCGCGTGTCGCGCTGCACCGTGGGGCGTCACGGGTCATCGGGATCGACTCGGTGCCGGAGCGCCTCGCCATGGCGGCGCGGCACGGGGTGGACACGGTGGACTCCGGGGACGGCGTCCTGGAGGCGGTCCGTGAGCTCACCGGCGGCCGTGGCGCGGACGCGACGATCGACGCCGTCGGGATGGAGGCGCACGGCGCACCGTTCGCGCACGCCGCGCACCGGGTCACGGCGGTGCTCCCGGACGCGCTGGGGCGCAAGGCGATGGAGACGGTCGGCATCGACCGCCTCGCGGGTCTGCGGACCGCGATCGCGACCGCTCGGCGCGGCGGGACCGTCTCCGTGGTGGGCGTGTACGGCGGCGCGGCCGACCCGATCAACCTGCTGGACGTGTTCGACCGGCAGCTCACGCTGAGGTTCGGGCAGGCGAACGTGCGCCGATGGGTCGACGACCTGCTCCCGCTCGTGGCGGACCCGACCGACCCTCTCGACGTGCTGGGGCTGCGCACGCACCGGCTGCCGCTCGAGGACGCTCCGGGCGCGTACGAGATGTTCCAGCGCAAGGCCGACGGCTGCATCAAGGTCGTGCTGGACCCGGCGGCCTGACAGTGCGAGCGTCCTCCCGCGGGCACTCGTGCGTCAGGCGTGCACGGGGAGACTCCGAGCTCGTCGAGCAGGGTGAGGGTGAGCGTGCGGATCTCGTCGCGGATGGTGGCTGGGTGCCCAGACGCATACCGGGCGGAACACGGGCGCGACGGACACGCAGGTGATCTTCGTGGAGCTCAAGGAGCCCCGACCCGAGGCGGCAGAGGTTCCGACGGCCCTCGGCCCGTGGACGGAGTGACCGTCGACACCCGGTGGCTCCACGCCGGGGGGCCGCGGACGGTTCGGGGCGAGCGGCAGGCGTCTGGCGCGCCGACGACGGGATCGGCTCAGCGTTCGAGATCGGCTGACTCTTCGCGCTCGCGGCCGCGGTGGCGCGTGACGGCGTAGAGCACCGCGCCGAGCGCGATCAGGATCGCGGCCAGCAGCCAGTGCTTGGCTTCCTGGCGCGTGAGCAGCACCAGGCACGTCCCGACGGCGAGCACCGGCAGCGGCGTCCAGGCACGGAAGTGCGCGTGCTCGACGTGGTCGCGGCGCAGCACCAGGACGGCGACGTTGGTGCTCAGGAAGACGAACAGGAGCAGCAGGACCACGGTCGAGGCCAGGTCGGCGAGCGACCCCGTCAGGGTCAGGACCATGGCGACCGCCGTGGTCGCCAGGATGGCCACGACGGGCGTCCGACGCTCGGGCAGCACCCGCCCGAACACCGACGGGAGCAGCCCTTCCTCCGCCATGCCGTAGGTGAGGCGGCTGGCCATGACCATGGTGAGGAGCGCGCCGTTGGCGACGGCGACGAGCGCTACGACCGAGAAGACCTCGAGCGGCACGCCCCCGGCGACCTTGACGACCTCGAGCAGCGGCCCGCTGGACGCCTGCAGGTCGTCCGGGGCGACGACCGCGGGAGCCACCAGAGCGACGAGCAGGTAGACGACGCCGGCGGTCGCGATCGCGCCGAACAGGGCGCGCGGGTAGACGCGCCGCACGTCGCGCACCTCCTCCGCGATGTTGGCTGAGGTCTCGAAGCCGACGAACGAGTAGAAGGCGAGGAGCGCGCCGCCGAGCGTCGCTGCGGCGACACCCGTGCCCGGCGGCAGGTCGGCGAGCCGGGACACCTCACCCTCGCCCCGGCCGAGCACGAGGGCTCCGAGCACGACGACGAGCACGAGGCCGCTGAGCTCGACGGCGGTCATCACGACGTTGGCGCGCAGCGACTCCTTGATCCCGCGCAGGTTGAGCGCTGCCACGAGCGCGAGGAAGACGAGCGCGGTCGGGATGGTCGGCACGTCGAGGAACGTGCCGAGGTAGTCGCCCGCGAACGCGAGCGAGAGCCCTGCCGCGGAGGTGACCCCCGCCGCGAGCATGCAGAACCCGACGAGGAACGACACCAGCGGTCGTCCGAACGCTCGCTGCGCGTAGACGGCGGAGCCGCCCGCCTGTGGGTACTTGGTGACGAGCTCGGCGTAGGACGCCGCGGTGAGCAGCGCCATGCCGAGAGCGACGAGCAGCGGGAGCCAGATCATGCCCCCGGCCTCGGCGGACAGCTCGCCGACGAGCGCGTACACGCCCGCACCCAGGACGTCGCCCAGGATGAACAGGAAGAGCAGCGGCGCGGTGACCGTCCGGGCGAGGCGGGTCGGGCGTTCTGTCGTGGCAGGCGCGGCAGTCATCGTCCGAGTGTGCGTTCGAGTGCGGAGGGCCGCACCCGGGGCGTGCGCTGCGGTCGGTCGGGCGCTCGCCGGGTCGGCGCGGGCTCGTCGGAGCATGATGGGGCCCATGGTGGGGGTCGGGCGGGTCTATGACGAGGTCGGTGACGGGAGTCGGCGCGTGCTCGTCGACCGGCTGTGGCCGCGCGGGTTCCGCAAGGACGACCCGCGGATCGACGAGTGGCTCCCGGAGGTCGCGCCGAGCACGGAGCTGCGCCGGTGGTACGGGCACCGCCCGGAGGAGTACGACGAGTTCGCGCGCCGGTACGAGGCCGAGCTGAACCAGGAACCCGGCGCGGACGGGTTCGCACGGCTCGCCGCGCTCGTCGGGCTCGAGCCCACGACCCTGCTCACGGCGACCCGCGAGGTCGAGCTGAGCCACCTGACCGTGCTGGTCAGGCTGCTGGACGAGCGGGCGCGCTGAGCACATGACGGGCGCCGGGTCCGCGGTCGACGACCCCCTCGTCACGACCACGCCCGCCGAGCAGCGGCCCGCGGTGAGCGCGGAACCCACCGTCACGGCCGAGCCGACGCCGCAGGACACGCAGTCGGCGGGGCCGGCGCCGACGCCCGACCCGTCGCCGAGCCCCACGCCGCAGCCGTCGCCCGAGACGACTACCGCGGCGCCGTCGGCGACACCCTCGCCGACGCCCTCACCGACCGTGACGCGCTCGCCCGAGCCGTCGCCCACCTCGACGTCGACCGCGCCGGTGTGGAGCACGCCGCCGACGGTCACCACGAGCGAGGTCCCGGTCGCGATGATCGTCCTCGCGCTGCTCGTCCTGCTCACGGCCGCGGCGGCCCTGATGCTGGTCGTGCGCCGGGCACGCGAGCGACGGCCGCCGGTCGAGGTGGGCGATGCACCGGAGGTCGCGGCCGGCGGGGCCACCGTTCCCGCGCCGGGCGGGCTTACCGGGGAGCCGTGGACGGCGGTGGAGGACACCACGGCTGGCCTGGCCGTGGCGGAGGTGCTCGCGGGGCCGGCCGAGGAGGCCGGTGGCGACGAAGGGCCGCGCGAGGCGCCCGCCTCGCCGGACGACACGATCCGGTTCTGCCTGCAGCTCGGCGAGGCGATGATCGACACGACCGCGCCGGTCGTGCAGGTGCAGGACGCGCTCGAGCACGTCGCGCGTGCGAACGGGATCCCCGACGTCGAGGTCGTCGCGCTGCCGACCGCGCTCGTGCTGTCCACGCCGCGTGCGCAGACGGCGCGCACGGTGGCGGTCACGGCCGGGTCCCGGTCGATGCGGCTCGACCAGGTGCAGGAGGTGCTCGAGGTCGCGGACCTCGCGCGCGCGGGCTCGATCGGGCCGACCGAGGGCATGCGCCGGATCGGCGACGCGCTCGAACGTTCGTCGCCGTACTCGGCGTGGCAGCAGGCGCTCGGATATGTCCTGTCGGCGGCCGGACTCGCCCTGGTGCTCGGCGGTTCGCTCACCGACGTCGCGCTCGCTGCCGCGCTCGGGGCCGCGGTCGTCGGGTTCGCGACGCTCACGGCCCGGTGGGCGGAGCCGTACCAGGCGATCGTCGTGCTGGTTAGCGCGTTCGCCGTCTCGACGGCGGTCTTCTCGCTGGCCCGCACGGGGCTGGACGTGTCGCTGCTGCCCGCGCTCGTGGCGCCGCTCATCACGTTCCTGCCCGGCGCGCTGCTCACGACGGGGGTGATCGACCTCGCCACGCGGCAGATGATCGCGGGCGCGGCGCGACTGTCCGCGGGCGTCATGATGCTCGTGCTGCTCGCCCTCGGGATCGTCGCGGGCGCGAACCTCGTCGGGATCCCCGCGTCCTCCCTGCACGCGGGGGGCAGCCAGGCGCTCGGCTGGGTCGGCGCCTGGGTGGGCGTCGGCATCTTCGGGGTCGGCGTGACGATCCGGCACAGCGCCCAGCGGCGCGCGGTGCCGGGGATCCTCGTCGTCCTCGTCGTCGCCTACGCGGGGCAGCTCGTGGGCGGGGCGGTGCTCGGGACCCAGGTGTCGGCGTTCGTCGGCGCGCTCGCGATGACGCCCGTCGCGCTCGTCGTCGCGCGGTACGCGGGTGGGCCGCCGGCGATGGTCAGCTTCCTGCCCGCGTTCTGGCTGCTCGTGCCGGGTGCGCTCGGGCTCGTCGGGGTCACGTCGGTGCTCGGGGAGTCGACGGACCAGGGGCTGACCGCGGTCGTGACGGCGGGCACGACGATGGTCGCGATCTCCCTCGGCGTGCTCACCGGGCTGGGGGCCGGTTCGTGGGTGCTGGACAGCCGCTGGTGGGTGCGCCCGGACCGGCGGGATCACCCCGGAGGATGACGTACCGCGGGCAAACTGCTTGCCTTGGACAGCAGACGGGTGACAGGACTGGAATGGTCACCATTGCCCGGTTTGACTCGGTTACTCTCCACGCGGCACCCACCCTCCGGGTGCCCACACGAACGTGGGGAGACACACAGCATGACCGTGAACAGCCAGAACGCCGCCGGGGGCACCAAGCGCGCTCGACTGATCGCCGTCCTGGCGGGAGTGGCGCTCGCCGCCTCGACCGCCGTCGCAGCGCCGGCCGTCGCCTCCGACGCCCAGCCGGCCGCCGTCACGGTGTCGGTCAAGTCGTTCGACCAGCGCAAGTCGGCGACCTCGTGCAAGTACATCTACTGGACGTTCACCGCGTCCGGCCTGAGCAGCAGCCAGACGTACTACGCCGATGCGTCGCTGAAGCGCTCGACCGACTCGATCAGCAGCTACACGGTCGAGAGCCAGGTGAAGAACGGGACCAACAAGGTCAAGTCCTTCGTCTGCTCCTCGCTCCACAAGGCGGGCACCTGGAAGGCCAAGGTCGTCCTCAAGTCCGGGGGCTCCACGGTTGCCTCGTCCGCCACGGTCTCGTCCGTCATCCGGGTGAAGCCCGCGCTCAAGATCAGCAACGTGTACGGCACCATCGGCGGCTCGGCCACGCTCAGCGGCTACGCGGACCCGAGCGTGGACACCAAGGGCAAGACGGTCAAGGTCTACTTCAAGAAGAAGGGCACCAAGACCTACAAGCTCATCGGGAAGACGACGATCTCCTCGTCGGGCTCCTTCTCGCTCAAGACGACGAAGCTCGGTCTCGGCTACACGTACGTCAAGACCGAGAAGTCGGACTTCCTGGTCTCGAGCAAGTCGTCGTCCGTCCAGATCGTCAAGACCTCGTCCGCCTCGGCGGCGTCGCTCGCGGTGAGCTGACCTCTCCTGTCTGACCCCTCGGGGCCG
>NZ_LFKW01000083.1:8051-12910 GCF_001040865.1 Cellulomonas sp. A375-1
TGGCGAGGAGCTCCTGAACGACGTGGAGCGGCTGCGCGAGCTGTCGATCCGCGCGCACGACGAGCCCGAGGGCGACGCCCTGGCGCTCGCCGAGGAGCTCGTCGCGGGCTTCTCGCTCGACCGCGCGGAGCAGGTGGCACGCGCCTTCACGTGCTACTTCCACCTCGCGAACACCGCGGAGGAGTACCACCGCGTGCGCGTGCTGCGCGAGCGCGAGGCGAACGCCGACCCGCACGCGCTGACCCCGGACGACTCGCTCCCGGCGGCCGTGGTGAAGCTCGCCGAGGAGGTCGGCGACGACGAGGCGCGGCGCCGGCTGCGCGAGGTCGAGTTCCGTCCCGTGCTCACCGCCCACCCCACCGAGGCGCGCCGCCGCGCGGTCTCGCGCTCGATCCGCCGCATCGCCGAGCTCGTCGCCGAGCGTGACGTGCGCAGCTCGGGTGGCGTCTCGCTCGCGGAGAACGACCGTCGCCTCCTCGCCGAGATCGACACCCTGTGGCGCACCGCGCCGCTGCGCCAGGCCAAGCCGAGCGTGCTGGACGAGGTCCGCACCGTGCTCGGCGTCTTCGAGTCGACGCTCGCCGACGTCCTGCCCGCGGTCTACCGCCGGCTCGACGACTGGCTCCTCGACGGTGAGGCCGGGACCACCCAGCCTGTGGTCCGGCCCTTCGCCCGGCTCGGCTCGTGGATCGGTGGCGACCGCGACGGCAACCCCAACGTCACCGCCGAGGTCACGCGCTCGGCTGCGCAGCTGGCGTCCGAGCAGGTGCTCATCGAGCTCGAGAAGTCGGCTCGTCGCACCGCGGCCGGTCTGACCCTCGACGGCGCCGGGACCCCCGCGTCGTCCGAGCTGAACGCCCTGTGGCAGCGCCAGCGGTCGCTCTCGGAGCCGATCGCGACGCGCGTGTCGGCCGAGTCGCCGAACGAGCCGCACCGGCGCGAGCTGCTGTTCGTCGTCGAGCGGCTCGCCGCGACCCGCAGCCGCAACGCCGACCTCGCGTACGTCGCGTCGTCCGAGCTCGAGGCGGACCTGCTGGTCGTGCAGCGCTCGCTCGTCGACGCCGGTGCCACGCGTCAGGCGTACGGCGACCTGCAGCGTCTGCTGTGGCAGGTGCAGTCGTTCGGCTTCCACCTGGCCGAGCTCGAGCTGCGGCAGCACTCGCAGGTGCACGCCGCCGCGCTCGCCGACATCGCCGCGCACGGCATCGACGGCGAGCTCGAGCCCCGCACGGTCGAGGTGCTGGACACGTTCCGGACCGTCGGCACGATCCAGAAGCGGTTTGGGCCGGATGCCGCACGTCGCTACATCGTGTCGTTCACGCAGGCCCCGGAGCACCTGGCCGCGGTCTACGAGCTCGCCGAGCTCGCGTACGGCGGGGCCGAGAACGTCCCCGTGATCGACGCGGTCCCGCTGTTCGAGACCTTCGCGGACCTCGAGGCGAGCGTCGACATCCTGCAGGCGGCACTGGCGTTCCCGCAGGTGCAGAAGCGTCTGGCGGAGAACGGCCGACGCGTCGAGGTCATGCTCGGCTACTCGGACTCGTCGAAGGACGTCGGCCCGCTGTCCGCGACGCTCGCGCTCGACGAGGCCCAGCGCCGCATCACGCAGTGGGCGCGCGACAACGACATCGTCCTGACCCTGTTCCACGGTCGCGGCGGCGCGCTCGGGCGTGGCGGCGGCCCCGCCAACCGCGCGCTGCTCGCACAGCCCCCGGGCTCGGTCGACGGCCGGTTCAAGCTCACCGAGCAGGGCGAGGTCATCTTCGCGCGCTACGGCGACCCGAACATCGCGGCCCGGCACATCGAGCAGGTCGTCGCGGCGACGCTGCTCGCGGGTGCGCCGAGCGTCGAGGAGCACAACGCGCAGGCGGCGGAGCGGTTCCGACCGCTCGCGGCACGCCTCGACGAGGCCTCGCGGACGCACTTCCACCAGCTCGTGCGCGCCGACGGGTTCCCGCAGTGGTTCGCCGAGGTCACGCCGCTCGAGGAGGTCGGCATGCTGCCGATCGGCTCGCGTCCGGCGCGTCGCGGCCTGTCGGTGTCCAGCCTCGACGACCTGCGGGCGATCCCGTGGGTGTTCTCCTGGTCGCAGGCGCGGATCAACCTCGCCGGCTGGTACGGCCTGGGCACCGCGCTCGAGTCGATCGACGACCTCGCCGAGCTGCGCTCCGCGTACCAGGACTGGCCGCTGTTCGCGACGATCATCGACAACGTCGAGATGTCGCTCGCCAAGACGGACGAGCGGATCGCCGCGCGCTACCTCGCGCTGGGCGACCGGGACGACCTGGCGCAGCTCGTCCTAGACGAGATGGCGCGCACGCGTCGCTGGGTGCTGGCGATCACGGACTCGGACGCGATCCTGTCGCGCCGCCGGATCCTCGGCCGCGCCGTCCAGCTCCGCAGCCCGTACGTCGACGCGCTCTCGCTGCTGCAGCTGCGCGCGCTGCGCGGCCTGCGCACCGGCGACGCTCCCGAGCGGGACGACGACCTGCGTCGCCTGCTCCTGCTGACCGTCAACGGCGTGGCCGCAGGCGTCCAGAACACCGGCTGACACCGGCACCGCACGCACGACGACGGGGCTCCCCGGCCAGGCCGGTGAGGGCCCCGTCGTCGTCCGGCGCGGCTCCGCGCAGTGGAGCTGGGTGCGCTACGGGCGCGGCGTCAGCGGGGCAGCGACACGACCGCGGGCAGCGGCGTGCCCGCCGCCACGGCGTCGAGCACCAGACGCTCGTGCGGGACCACGTCGGGCAGGTCCGCGAGGGTGAACCAGCCCATCTGCGCGCTCTTGTCCGGCTCCTGGAGCGTGGGCTCGCCCTGCCACCGCTGCGCGAGGAAGAACACGTCGACGCGCTGCTCGACGGGTGGCCCGGAGCGCTCGAAGCGGTGCAGCACCGTCAGCGGCACCAGGTCGTCGGCGGCCAGACGCACGCCGGCCTCCTCGTGCGCCTCGCGCACGGCGGCCTCGTGCACGGACTCGCCCGGGGCGACGTGCCCGGCGAGCAGTCCCCACCAGCCGTCCATGTACCCCGTGCCGTGGCGGAGCTGCAGCAGCACCTCGTCGCCACGGCGCAGCACCACGTACGCGGCGGCGACGAGCAGCGTGCGGTGCCCCAGGTGGTCGTCGGGTCGGTAGCTCTCGGGCGTCGTGTCGCTCACCCCTGGAGTCTGCCGTGGCTGAAGGGTTCCCGACGACGTGCCCGTCAGCCGAGCGTGGACCACGTCAGGAGCCACCCCGCCCGTGACGTGGCGGCGACGACGAGCGCGCACACGCCGAGCGTGACGAGCACGAGGACGGCGTCCGCCGGGCCGAGTCGCACCGGGCGGTGCACGGTGCGCGGTCCGGAGCCGAGCCCGCGCAGTTGGAGCGTCGTGGCGAGCCGCTCGCCCTGGCGCAGCGCGCCGACGAGCAGCGCGAACGCGGCGCGTCCGAGCGAGGCCGGGTCGCGGGGGAGCGGTGCGCCGCGTCGGCGGGTCGGGTCGCGCACCGCCTGGGCGCGACGGATCGTCGTCCAGGCGTCGGGCAGACCCTCGAGCACGCGGTAGCCCGCGAGGATCGCGTACGTCACGCGCGCCGGCAGCCGGGCGTGCTGGTGCAGGCTCGTCATGAGGCGGGGACCGTCGGTGGTCGTCGTGAAGACCACGGCGAGCGCGCCGACGACGAGCGTGCGCACGGCGAGCGACGCGCCGACGACGAGCCCCGTGCGCGTCACCTCGAGCCCCGCGACCTGCGCGACCACCTCGCCCTCGCGCGTCACGGCGTTGACGGCGAGCAGCGAGCACGCGAACGGGGCGAACGCCGCGCACGTCGTCACGAGCGTGCGCACCGGGAGGCGACCGGCGGCCACCGCCGCCGGCACGAGCGCGAGCCCGACCAGCGACGGTGTCGCGATGTCGACGGGCACGAGCAGCACGGACGAGACCGCGAGGAGCACCAGGAGCTTGACGGTCGGGTTGCGCCGGTGCAGCACGGAGTCGTGCTCGAGCGCACGGCCGAACCGCGGCGCGACGGGGGAGTGCGCGCTCATGACGGCTGACCCGCCCGGGCGCCCGGGGTGACCAGCCCGGCGGCGTGCAGGGGGCCGTCGTGCGCGGGCGAGAGAAGGTCCGCCGCGGGCCCCTGGGCGAGGACCCGTCCGTGACCGAGCACGACGAGGTCGTCGGCCAGGTCGGCGACGAGCGTCAGGTCGTGCGTGACGACGACGACCCCGCGCCCCTCGTCGGCGAGGGACCGCAGCAGGGCTGCGAGGGCCGCCCCGGTGCGTCCGTCCTGGCCGAACGTCGGCTCGTCGGCCAGCAGGACGTCGTGGCCGCACACCGCGGCGGCCGCGACCGACAGGCGCCGTTGCTGTCCGCCGGACAGGCGGAAGGGGTCGGCGTCCGCGAGGGGCGTGAGGTGCACGGACGCCAGCGCCTCGCGGGCGACCCGCTCGGCGTCGGGCACCTTCGCGCGGCGCGGACCCCAGGCGACCTCGTCGGACGCGGTGCGCGCGAGGAACTGCTGCTCGGGCTGCTGGAACACGAGCCCGACGCTCCCGCCGTCCACGGTGCCCTCGTGCGGGAGGAGCCCGGCGAGCGCGAGCAGCAGCGTGCTCTTGCCCGACCCGTTGAGCCCGACGACCGCCGTGACCCGCCCCGGCCGGACGTCGAGGTCGACCCCGGTGAGCACGTCGCGCCCGCCCCGGCGCACGCCGAGCCCGCGGACGCGCAGCACGGAGCCGGTCGCGGCCGGACGCGGCGCCCGTCGCAGGGTCGGTGGTGCGCCCGGCAGGCGGACGCCCAACGCGCTCAGGAGCCCTGCCTGGTCGTGCAGCACCTCGCGCGTGGGGCCGTCCGCGACGAGCCGGCCGTCCTCGTCGAGC
>NZ_LFKW01000084.1:0-12231 GCF_001040865.1 Cellulomonas sp. A375-1
GACCGCTACGCCAACCAGGAGGTGTCCTACCTGCTGCAGCGCATGGAGTCGTCCGAGGGCGTGACGATCCTCGCGACGAACCTGCGCGGCAACCTCGACCCGGCCTTCGCGCGGCGCCTGCACTTCATGGTCCACTTCCCCGACCCCGACGAGACGACCCGCGAGCACCTGTGGGCCCACCACCTGGCCCAGCTCCCGAGGACCGATCCCGACGACCCCGTGGACGTCGGCCTGCTCGCGCGCTCGCTCGAGCTCGCGGGCGGCGACATCCGCAACATCGTCCTGGCCGCCGCGTACGACGCGGTGGCCGAGCGCCGACCCGTGGGGATGCGGGACCTGCGCCTGGCCTCCGCGCGCGAGGTCGCCAAGCTGGGCCGCCGCATCAGCCACCCGGACTGGCCGGACGCCGACTGACGCACCCGTCCGGGTGAACCACCGCGCGCGGGCCCCGTTCGGGCCACGCAACTCGGTAGCGATTGCCGATGCCCGCGCTCGACCTGCCCACCAGGCTGGCCCCCGGCAGGCGCGCGTCCCCCCGCGCGCCGCCACCGGATCTCCCCCGCCACGGCCACGTTCCCCCCGGAGGCCAGCATGAGCTCGCACCACGCCCGCGTCCCCGTCCCCGAGGCGCAGGAGACGACGAGCGCGCCCGTCGACGCCCCGCTGCGGCGCACCGCCACGGCCGACGCCCTCGTCCCCGCGGCCGTGTCGGCCCCGGAGGCTGTCCCGGGCCCGGTCGGCGCGCTCACGGTCGGGCACGCCGCCGACCCCGCCGAGCACGCGGCCGACGCGCTCGCCGACGCCGCGCTGTCCCGGCTGCGCGCGTCGTCGTCCGACGAGGCCCACCGTCACGACCCCGGCTGCGGCCACCTGCGGCGCTCCGCGACACCGGCGTCGTCGGGCGCGTCCGCGTCCGCGACCATCGGCTACGAGGGCGGCGACCTGGATCCCACGGCGACCTCGCGCATCGAGTCGAAGCGCGGCGGCGGCGCCCCGCTGCCCGGCGGGGTCCGGCGGCGCATGGAGACGGCGTTCGGCACCGGGCTCGGGCACGTGCGCGTGCACGACGGCCCGGACGCGGCCGCGCTCTCGTCGTCCATCTCGGCGGACGCGTTCACCACCGGCTCGGACATCTTCTTCGGCGCAGGGCGCTTCGCGCCGGACTCCGCAGCGGGCGAGCGCATGCTCGCGCACGAGATCGCCCACGTGGTCACCGAGGGCGGGCCGGCCGTGCACCGGTGGCCGTGGAGCAAGAAGCTCACGCCGCAGGAGCAGGCCGACAAGGACCGCCTCAAGGCCGAGGAGAAGGCCAAGGCCGCGGCGGTCAAGAAGAGCAAGAACACCGAGAAGACCGAGAAGGCCCAGCTCGCGCAGTCGCGCACCGAGGGCGTGCAGGCACGCTCGGACAAGGAGCAGGAGATCTACGCGGGCGGTCGCGAGGCCGCCCAGGCGAAGGTCACCGACATGTACAAGCGCATGACCGAGGCCCGCGAGCGCGAGTTCGCGGTGTTCGAGGAGATGCAGCAGAACAACGTCGGCGGGACCGACGAGCAGCGCGCCACGCTCGTCTACCAGCAGGTCTGGTACGTCGAGTACCCCGACCTGACGAAGTACCGCCCGGCGCGGGAGACGCCCGCCGAGGTGCTGGTCGCGCAGGTCCGCCAGTCGCGCGGCATGGCCCAGGCGGGGGTGACCGCGGCCGAGCGCGACGCGCAGGTCACCCAGGAGCGCCTGCTCCCCGCGAAGGTCGAGACGCTGTACGACCGCATGGTCGTCGTGCGGGACGAGCTGCTCGCGGCGGACCCGGACGCGAGCGAGTTCCTCGTCATGGAGGAGGCACGCGAGCGGGTGCTCGCGGGTCTGGACCCGAAGGCGCTCGCCGAGCTCCCGCCCAAGGACGGCCCGCTCGACCAGGCCGCGTGGATGGCCGCCGGCAAGCGCGGCGCCGCCCGCAAGCGGCAGGCGGAGCGCAACGCCGAGAACGTCAAGGCGAACCTCATGCTGCTCGACCCCGCGCAGCGCCTGACCCCGCAGACCGAGTCCGCGCCGATCGGGCAGGCCGTCGGCGAGAAGCTCGAGGTCGTCGGGAAGTACGGCGGCCTGGGCATGACCGGGCTCGACAAGGTCGGCGGTGGGATCGCCGGCAAGGTGGGCGGAAAGCAGGACGAGGAGCTGCGCAAGCACCTGCCGAAGGACGACGACCCCGAGTCGCCCGTCCCGTCGTTCCTCGACCCGCTGGGCGTCGGCGACGCCTACACGAGCGGCGCCAAGGCCGCCAAGATGAAGAAGGCCGGCGAGCGCGACGAGGTCGACAAGAACCTCCCGACGTCGGAGGCGACCAAGGCGGCGGCGGGCATCGGCAACATCACCTCGATCCTGACGTCGCTGTTCGGTGCCGTGCAGTCGGCACTCGGCATGGCCCAGCAGATCGAGGCGTCCTGGTCCACGAAGGACCCGTACGAGGGCCTCAAGGCCGCCAAGTCGGGCAGCGCGATGCTGACCGGCCTGGTCAACGCCTCCAAGGAGGCCGCGAACCTCGCCAAGACCATCGACTCGAGTGTCGCGAGCGGGGTCAAGTCGGTGGTCCCCGGGCTGGACATCGCCACGTCCGCGCTCGCGATGGTCAGCGGCGTCACCGACGTCGCGACGTCCGGGATGCGGCAGCGCGAGACGGACAACGCGATGTTCGAGGCGCGCGCGGGCTCGACCGACAAGGTCAACGTCATGGTCTACCCGCTCATGAAGGTCTCGCAGGTCTACACCAAGCAGCTCGAGCAGAGCTGCTGGACGCTGGGCGCCTCGATCCTGGACTTCTCGCTCTCGGTCGCGCAGGTGGCCAGCGCGGGCGGGTTCGGCATCCCCGCCGCGATCAAGGCGTCCGCGGCCGTGCTCGACAAGCTGCACTCGCTCGCGCACTACATCGCCGACAAGGTGCTCGCGACGCAGGCCAAGCGCGCGCAGAAGGAGTCCGCGGTGCTGCACCTCGAGGGCGCCGCCGAGGACGAGCTCAAGAAGCACCCGAAGATGGCGGTCGACGGCATCGTGATGCGCGCCGCGCAGGGCGACACGGTCGCTCTCGCGTTCCTCGCGAACTACCGGATCGACGGCAAGCCGATCACCCGCGACTACGTCGCCCAGATCAAGCCCAAGCCGCGCACGCCCGTCAACCCGAAGGCCCCCGAGGTGAGCGACCTCGCGTCCACGTCGAACGACGCGCTCCTGCTCAAGGTCCGCGAGACCGTGCTGGCCGGCATGGACGTCGAGGCGGACCCGCAGGGCGTGTTCGACGACCTCAAGGCCCAGCTCGACCAGGTCACCGGCAAGGGAGCGTCGCTGCGCGACGGGTGGCGCGAGGCGGGCGACCTGCGCACGCAGCGCAACGAGCTGGCGGGTCAGGGCAAGCTCGGCGCCAACACCAAGGGTGACCGCGGGATCTTCTGGCAGCTGCGCATGACGCTGAGCACCGAGAAGCGGGGCATGCTCAAGGGCCGTACCGAGGCGTACACCGCGGGTGTCGAGGCGCTGCCCGCGGGCGTCGCGTGCGCCGTGGGACCGCACGAGCTCCCCGAGAACGCGACCGACGCGCAGTCGCAGGCGTTCCTGGCCCAGCTCACCGTCCAGGACCTCGAGGCCGAGCTCGGCCGCACACCGCGTCGCAACTCCCCGGGTTGGATCGCCTTCCTGCGCGACGCGCTCAAGGAGAAGAAGACCGCGGGCGCGACCCCGACGACGCCCGCCCCCGTCACGGCGCCGGCGGGCCAGCCGTGAGCCTGACCGACGACGACCTGTTCTACGCGCGGGTCGTCGCCGCGTTCGTCGACGCGGGCCGCACCGCGACGCCTGACGCCGCGTCGCGCACCCTCGACGTCGCCTCGGACCTGCCGGGGGGCCGCGTGCTGGCGGTCGTGCGCCCCGCGGCGCGCTCCGTCACGCTCTACGCCGTCTGGCCGACGATCGTGCCCGCCGACGCCGCGCCCGCGGTCACCGAGCTCGTCGTGCGCGCCAACGCCGACCTGTTCGTCGCCACTCTCGAGCTCGACCTGCCCCGCGCCACCGTCGCGGCCCGGGCCGCCGTCGCGCTCGGCGAGCTGGACCCGCCCGACGACGCCCTGGGCCATCTGCTGGTCACCGCCCTCGCCGAGACCGAGCAGGCGCTCACGGCGTACGCCCCGGCACTCGAGGCGGTCCTGGCCCGGACTCCGCCGGCCGTCGCGGCCGCCGCGGCGTACCGTTCCGCCCTCGACGTGGAGGAGCAGCCGCACGCGTGACCCTGCGCGCCGTGCCCGCCCGGGCCGGGGAGGCACTGGTGCACGCCAGGCCCGATCGTGGCCTAGGACGCCCGGGTGCGGCCGGTCTCGCGACGTCCCAGGATGGGTCGAGGCCGACGACGGGGAGAGCGCGATGGGTGACGTGGACGAGATGCTGCACCGGTCGGGGCGGACCGCGCGGGCCGCGGTGGGTCGGCTCGAGGACTCGACTGCCCTGGACGGACCTGCGGGGGCGGTGCGGCACGTCGCGCAGGCCGTGCTGCGGCCCCGCACCGTCTCAGCCGTGCTGCGGGGCGTCCCGGCGGGGCATGCCGCCCACCCGCCGCTCACCGACGTCCCGATCGGGCTGTGGTTCTCGGCGAGCGCGCTCGACCTGCTGGCGCCCGTCGCGGGACGCCGCGCGGCCGACCGACTCGTCGGCCTCGGCGTCCTGGCGGCCGCGCCGACCGCGCTGAGCGGCTTGGCCGACTGGGAGACGAGCGAGCGCAGGGACCCCGCCGTGCGGCGGGGCGGGGTGGTGCACGGCGTCGCCAACCTGGCGGCGCTCGGGCTCTACACGACGTCGTGGGTGCTGCGCCGCCGCGGTCACCGCGCGGCGGGCGTGCTCGTCGGGCTGGCGGGCGGCACGTTCCTCGGCGTGGGCGGGTACCTGGGCGGGCACCTCGCGCTGGTCCGGCACGCGCCGCACCACGACCCGCTCGCCACGACGACCGTCGAACGGGTCGCGACCGGGGTGCGGCGCACGACGACCCGCGGACCGGCCACGGACGCCTTCGAGGGCGTGCCGCTGGACGAGACCAAGCGCAGCACGACGGACCACGGCGAGATCCGCACCTGGATCGAGGCGCAGGGTGGCCGCCCCGCGCTCATCCCGCCGCTCGGCCCGCACGAGGTGCCGGTCCCCGCAGCGATCTTCCCGAGCGGGCCCAGCGGCAGCGGCGCCGTGCCCGCCACGTGGCAGGAGTGGTTCGACGCGTTCGACCGGGGCGGCCTCGCGTTCGTCCGGCCCGCGCAGCTCACCCAGGCGCCGCCGTTCTTCGAGCTCGCGCAGGCCTGAGCCCGCCCAGGCTAGGGGGCGTCCCGCAGCCTGTTGACCGGGATGCCGAGGATCTTGGGCTCGGGGACGTCGAGGTGGTCCAGGCCGTCCGGCACGGGCGGGATCTCGTCGGGCACCCGGCCCACCCAGATGCGCCACAGCACGCCGTGCTTGTCGTCGCCGGCCCGCGGCGGCTCGTGCACCACGGGGAACACGGACCCGTCCACGACCGTGACCTCACGCGCGCCCGCGGGTGGCAGCTGCCCCGCCAGGGCGTCGACCTCGTCGGCCGGGACGAAGCCGACGATCGCGTTGCGCCACACGACTGCGAGGTTCTCGCCGCGGCCGCGCACGATCTCCAGCTCGGCCTGCACGGGCACCCCGCGCGCGCGGTCCGTGCCCAGCGCCTGGATGATCGCGCGCTGCAGCGCGGGGGCCTCCGCCGCGTGGAAGCCGCCGGTGAGCATGAGCGGCACGCGCTCTCGTCGTCGCCAGAACGTCACGGGCTCCAGCCTGCCACCTCGGTGGCCCGGGGCCCCACGCGGCACTGCTGCGCGCGGGGTCAGCCCTCGAGCGTGCGCATCGAGCCCGGGTTCAGGATCTGGATGACACCGCCGTACGCACACATGCACTGCGCACCGAGGGTCAGCGCAGGGCGGCCGCCGATCACGGTCTGCGTCGCGCCGTTGACCCAGGGCGTCGTCGCCGGGATGCACGGCATGGGCGTCAGGACGCCGAGTGCGGCGGCGGTCGCGGCCGCGACCGTCGGGTTGGCCAGGGACGTGCACATGCCGAACGGCGGGACGTTGACCATGGGCGCGCTGTCCGTGATCGTCGCCGCGGGCTTGCCCTCGATCAGGACGCCGCTGGTCGGCAGGACGTTCAGCGACGCGGGCGCCAGGCCGAACGAGCACATCGTCAGGGCCGTGGAGGTCGCTGCGGGCTTGCTCATCGTCGTGCCCCTCTCGTCGGCCCCATCGCGAGGCTCACCACCCCGTGCCCGCCACGGACCGGGTGAGCTGCTCGCCCGTCGTCGTGACGAAGCACAGCGTGGTGCGGTCCGCGTCCTGCTCCCAGCCGCGCGCCGACGGCAGCAGGTAGGTGAACCACAGCCGCGAGTCGCGGTAGTCGACGCCCACGTAGTCCTCGAACTCCTGCGCGCACGCGCCCTGCGCGAACGCCGTGAGGGCCTCGACGCCGGGGAACGACGCGGCGCCGGACGCCTTGGCCGTCGCGGCCGTGTCCTCGTAGTCGACGAGCGCGTACGCCTCCTGCTCGTGCGGGTCCGTGCACGGGACCTGCGCGAGCTCGGTGAGCTCGACGGTGATGTCCTTGGGCGCCCGGAAGCACTCGCCGACCTTCACGTCGAACACCGAGCGACCCTCGGTGTCGTCGCCGCGGTCGAAGAACGAGCACCCCGCGCAGACGGCGACGACGAGCACGCCCACCGTGGCGCGCACCAGCGCGCGCGGCGTCGAGCGTCCGACGTGCACCGAGCGACCTCCCGACGACGAGCGTGCGCCGACCGCCGGCGCGCGGTCAGCCTAGTTCGGCGACCGCGCACCTCCATCCGTAGTCGTTGCGCAATCCGTCCCTCGCGCGCGCGTCCGGACGTCCGTGGTTCGCGCTCCCGCGCCCGTGGTGGCGGGCCGTGCGAGGATCGGCGCATGACGAGCCAGACGACCGCTGACGCCTCCGCGGCCGACGCCGAGCCGACCTCGACGGCCGCCGCCGCCCCCGCCCCTGTGCCCGCCGTCACGCCCGCCAACGCGGGCGGCACGCGGCTGTGGGTCGAACGGACCGGCAAGCGTCGCTACGTGGGCCACAACTCGCGCGGAGCGACCGTCGAGATCGGCGACATCGCCTACGACGAGGCGTTCACGCCCGGCGAGCTCATGAAGGTCGCGCTCGCCGGCTGCTCGGGCCTGTCGTCGGACGCCGCGCTCGCGCGCCGCCTGGGCGACGACGTGCCGGTCACGATCGAGGTCGAGGGCCTGGCCGACGACGACGAGGACCGCTACCCCGCGCTGGCCGAGCGGCTCGTCGTCGACCTCTCGTCGCTCGCGCCGGACGCCCGCGAGCGCCTGCTCACCGTGGTGCACCGCGCGATCGACCAGCACTGCACGGTCGGGCGCACGCTCGAGGCGGGTGCGCAGGTCAGCCTGACGGTCGTCGGGGAGCGCTGAGCCGTGCCCCGGTTCGTCGAGGAGGCCATGGCGCGCGCGGTGTCGCTGCCGTCGTCCGCGGTGCACGCGCACGTCGCGAGCCTGCGTCGGCGCAACCCGGAGGCGTCACCCGAGCAGCTGGTGCGGCTCCTGGAGAAGGAGTTCCTGCTCGTCGTCGCGAGTGCTGGCGGCGCGGTCGGCGCGGCGGCTGCGGCACCGGCCGTCGGCACGGGCGTGGCGGTCGTGCTCACCGCGAGCGACGTCGCGACGTTCTTCAGCGCGTCGGCGGCATACGTGCTCGCAGTTGCGTCCGTGCACGGGATCGAGGTCGAGGACGTCGAGCGGCGCCGCGCGCTGCTGCTCACCGCGATCCTCGGCGAGTCGGGCGCCAAGGCGCTCACGGACGTCACGGGCCTCGGCGCGACCAACGTCGCGCGGCTGCTGCTCACGCGCATGCCGATGGCGACGGTCAAGAAGGTCAACACCACGCTCACGCGGCGCATGCTGCGCAAGCAGCTCACCAAGCAGACCGGCCTGTTCTTCGGGCGGCTGCTGCCCTACGGCATCGGCGTGGTCGTCGGTGCGAGCGGGGGGCGCGCGCTCGGCCGCGAGGTCATCAGCGGCACGCGTCAGGCGTTCGGGCCGGCCCCGGCCACGTTCCGGGAGCCGATCGTCCTGCCGTCGGCCGAGGTCCACGACGAGCTCCCGGCCGGCCCACCCTCGGGTGCGTCCGCCGACGAGGGTGCACCCGAGCTCGAGGGCAAGCAGGGGCGGCGCCGCCAGCTGCCGCGGCTCGGCCGCCGCTGAGGCGTCCCTGCGACGACCGACCGGCCGCACCACCACGGTGGTACGGCCGGTCGATGAGCGCCGTGCTCCGGTCAGACCTGGTCGCCGATCGGGTCTGACGCGGTCAGCGTCGGCGACGCGGCGGTCACCAGCGGGCGTGGACGTGCGTGCGGACGCGCTCGTCGTAGATCGCCGCGAGCGCCGCCTGCGTCTCGTCGGACAGCGGCGCGAGGTCGGCCGCCGCGGCGTTGCCGCGCGCCTGCTCGGCGTTGCGCGCGCCGGGGATGACCACCGAGACGCCAGGCTGGTCGACGATCCACCGCAGCGCGAGCTGCGCGGTCGTCGCGCCCGCGGGCGTGTGCGCCGCGACCTCACGAGCCGCCGCGACGCCCACCTCGAACGGCACGCCCGAGAACGTCTCGCCCACGTCGAACGCCTCGCCGTTGCGGTTGAACGTCCGGTGGTCGGACGCGGCGAACGTCGTCGCCTCGTCGTACTTGCCCGAGAGCAGGCCCGAAGCCAGCGGGACGCGGGCGATGATCCCGACGCCCGCCGCGGCGGCCGCGGGAAGCACCTGCTCGAGCGGCTTGCGCCGGAACACGTTGAGGATGATCTGCACGCTCGCGACGTTCGGTCGCGCGATCGCGGTCAGCGCCTCGTCGACGGTCTCGACGGACACGCCGTACGCGGCGATCCGCCCCTCGTCGACCAGGGTGTCGAGCGCGTCCCACGTCGCCTGGCGCGAGTACACCTCGGTGGGCGGGCAGTGCAGCTGGACCAGGTCGAGCGTGTCGACGCCGAGGTTCTCGCGCGACCGGTCGTTCCAGGCGCGGAACGCGTCGAGCGTGTAGGCGTCGGCGACGTGCGGGTCGGCGCGGCGGCCCATCTTCGTCGCGACCGTGATCCCGGAGGCCGCGCCCCCGCGCGACGCGACGAACTTCCCGACGAGGCGCTCGGAGCGCCCGTCGCCGTACACGTCCGCGGTGTCGAGGAACGTGACCCCGGCGTCCACGGCCGCTCCCAGCACCTCCAGCGCGGTGTCCTCCTCGACATCGCCCCAGTCGGCCCCGAGCTGCCAGCACCCGAGCCCGATCACTCCGACGTCCCGACCTGTCCGTCCCAGCACGCGAGTCTCCATGCGAAAAGGCTATCGGGCTTTCGGGCCGGGCGGGCCGGACCCCCGCGTGGGACTCGACGACAACAGATCGTCGTTCAGGTGGGTCGTGACGCAACGGATCGCACCCAGGTGCGCAATCGTGCTTCATCGGTTGCGCACACGTGCAGCGCTTACCCTCGAAGCAGCCGCGCGCCCACCGGCGCGCCCGACCCTGCACGCGAGCCAGCCGCCTCGTCCGCCCACCGAGCTCGCCACCCCGAGACCACCCGAGGGAGTCCCATGACCGCCACCGCGCCCGGCCGCACCGACCGCCACTACCTGATGTGCGAGCCCGTCCACTACACGGTGTCGTACGAGATCAACCCCTGGATGGACGCGACGCGGTACACCGACGTGGAGCTCGCGCTGCGGCAGTGGCGCACGCTGCGGGACACCTACCTCGAGCTCGGGCACCGCGTCGAGACGATCGAGCCGATCGCCGGGCTGCCGGACATGGTCTACGCCGCGAACGGCGCGACGGTCGTCGACGGCGTCGTCTACTCCGCGAAGTTCCGCCACCCCGAGCGTCAGCCCGAGGGCCCCGCGTACCAGAAGTGGTTCGCCGACCGCGGCTACGTCACGCACACCGCTGCGATGATCAACGAGGGCGAGGGCGACATCCTCGTCGTCGGGGACCTGATCCTCGCCGGCACGGGCTTCCGCACCGAGCGCGCGGCGCACGCCGAGGCGCAGGAGCTGTTCGGCCGGCCCGTCGTCAGCCTCGAGCTCGTCAACCCGAGCTACTACCACCTGGACACCGCGCTCGCGGTGATCTCGTCCGACCCCGCCTCGCCGCAGATCGCCTACTACCCGGCGGCCTTCAGCGCGGGCAGCCGGGCCGTCCTGAACCGCCTGTTCCCCGACGCGATCCTCGCGACCGACTCCGACGCCGTCGCGCTCGGGCTCAACGCCGTGTCGGACGGCGAGAACGTCGTCGTCGCCCCCGGCGCGCGCGACCTGGCCGCGGCGCTGCGCGAGCGCGGCTACACGCCCATCCCCGTGGACACGAGCGAGCTGCTCAAGGGTGGCGGCGGCGCCAAGTGCTGCACGCTCGAGATCCGCGCCTGACGCCTCGCGCACGCCCGCTCCCCCGCACGGCTGGAGGCCCGCCATGACGACCCCGACGATCGCGGGCACGCGGCTCGCGCAGAACTACTCCCCGCTGCCCGTCACGCTCGTCTCGGGTGAGGGCTCGTGGGTCACCGACGACGAGGGTCGCCGGTACCTGGACCTGCTCGCGGGCTACTCCGCGCTCAACTTCGGCCACCGGCACCCGGCGCTCGTGGCCGCGGCGCACGCCCAGCTCGACCGGCTCACGCTCACGAGCCGCGCGTTCGACCACGCGCTGCTCGAGCCGTTCGCGCGGGCCCTGGCCGGGCTCGTCGGCCCGCTGCTCGTCGGCGACCCGCTCGTGCTGCCCATGAACACGGGCGCGGAGGCCGTCGAGACCGCGATCAAGGCCGCGCGCAAGTGGGGCTACGAGAAGCGCGGCGTGCCCGCGGACCGCGCGACCATCGTCGTCGCGCACGGCAACTTCCACGGGCGGACCACGACGATCGTGTCGTTCTCCGACGACCCCGACGCGCGCGACGGGTTCGGGCCGTTCACGCCCGGCTTCCGTGCCGTCCCGTTCGGCGACGCCGCGGCGCTGCGCGCGGCGATCGACGAGACCACGGTCGCGGTGCTGCTCGAACCGATCCAGGGCGAGCACGGCGTCGTCGTGCCGCCCGACGACTACCTGCCCGCCGTGCGCGCCGCGTGCGACGAGGCCGGCGTGCTGCTCGTCGCCGACGAGATCCAGTCGGGGCTCGGCCGCACGGGCCACACGCTCGCGTGCGAGGCGTGGGGCGTGCGCCCGGACCTCGTGACGCTCGGCAAGGCGCTCGGCGGCGGGATCCTGCCCGTCTCGGCCGTCGTCGGGCGGTCCGACGTGCTGGGCGTGCTCACCCCCGGCACGCACGGCTCGACGTTCGGCGGCAACCCGCTGGCGTGCGCGGTCGCGCTCGCCGTGATCGACCTGCTCACGCCCGGCGACCTGCAGGCGGCCGCGCGCGTGCGCGGCGAGCAGCTCGGCGCGGGGCTCGCGGGGCTCGTCGAGAACGGCGTGCTGTCCGGCGTGCGGCGGGCCGGGCTGTGGGCCGGGCTCGACGTGCGCCACGGCAGCGGTCGGGCCGCGTGCGAGGCGCTGCTCGCGCACGGCGTGCTCGCCAAGGACACGCACGGCCGCACGCTGCGCCTCGCGCCACCGCTGACGATCACGTCCGACGAGCTCGCCGAGGCCCTGGCCCGCACGACGGCCGCGCTGACGCGCGTCTAGCCCGGCCTCAACGGAAGAGGACCGCGCCGAACAGCCAGCCGCTCTGCGTCGCGGCGCCCACGGACATCGTGGTGACGTCGGTGCGGCGCATCTGCGCGTCGTGGCCCGGCGAGTGCGACCACGCCTGCACCAGGTGCACCGGCCTGGACGAGCCCGCGCACCCGACGATGTTGTCGCCACCCGAGTGCCAGATCCCGCCTGCGGTGCCCATGCGGATCGCGTGCGCGGTCAGCGACCCCGAGCGCGAGACCGTGAGCGTCGGGAGCCCGAGCGACGCGCGGTAGGAGTTGATCGCGGCGCCCAGCGACGACGCGCTGGCCTCACCCGCGCCCGCGCCGCCCGTGTCACCGCACCGCAGCCCGCCCGCGGGGATGCGCGGCGCCGGGGCGCTGCCGCCCCCGCCACGCGTCGGCGTCTGCGGCACCCGCACGGTCTGCCGTGCGCGCTCCTCGGCCGCCTTGCGGGCCTCCTCGGCCGTGACCCACGCCGCCTCGGCGTCCGTG
>NZ_LFKW01000085.1:0-7742 GCF_001040865.1 Cellulomonas sp. A375-1
TAGCGACCGGCGTCGTCCAGCTCCTCCTCGATGCGCAGCAGCTGGTTGTACTTGTTGATGCGCTCGCCACGGGCGGGAGCACCGGTCTTGATCTGGCCGGCGTTCGTCGCGACCGACAGGTCGGCGATCGTCGTGTCCTCGGTCTCGCCGGAGCGGTGCGAGGTCATCGTCGTGAAGCCGTTGCGCTGCGCGAGCGTCACCGCGTCGAGCGTCTCGGTGAGCGTGCCGATCTGGTTGAGCTTGACCAGCAGCGAGTTCGCCGACTTGAGCTGGATGCCCTTGGCGAGACGCTCCGGGTTGGTGACGAACAGGTCGTCGCCGACGATCTGCACGCGGCCACCGACCTCGGCGACGAGCTGCGACCAGGAGTCCCACTCGTCCTCGGACAGCGGGTCCTCGATGGACACCAGCGGGTAGTCCGTCACGAGCTGCTCGTAGTACGCGATCATCTCGGCGGGCGTCTTGGCGCCACCCTCGAACTGGTACGCGCCGTCCTTGAAGAACTCGGTCGACGCGACGTCGAGCGCGAGCGCCACGTCGGTGCCCGGCGTGAAGCCGGCCTTCTCGATCGCGGTGAGGATCAGGTCGAGCGCCGCGCGGTTGCTCGACAGGTTCGGCGCGAAGCCACCCTCGTCGCCCAGGCCCGTGCTCAGGCCCTGGGCCTTCAGGACGGACTTCAGCGAGTGGTAGACCTCGGTGCCGGTGCGCAGCGCCTCGCGGAAGGTCGTGGCGCCGATCGGGGCGACCATGAACTCCTGGATGTCGACGTTCGAGTCGGCGTGCGAGCCACCGTTGAGGATGTTCATCATCGGGACCGGCAGGACGTGCGCGTTCGGGCCGCCGACGTAGCGGAAGAGCGGCAGGTCGGCCGAGTCAGCCGCGGCCTTCGCGACCGCGAGCGAGACGCCCAGGATCGCGTTCGCGCCGAGCTTGCCCTTGTTGGGCGTGCCGTCCAGGTCGATGAGCGCGGCGTCGACGAGCCGCTGCTCGCTCGCCTCGAACCCGATGATCTCCGGCGCGATCTCGTCGATGACCGCGTTCACGGCCTCCTCGACGCCCTTGCCCAGGTAGCGCGACTTGTCGCCGTCACGACGCTCGACGGCCTCGAACGCACCCGTCGAGGCGCCCGAGGGCACCGCGGCGCGGGCGATGGTGCCGTCGTCGAGCGCGACCTCGACCTCGACAGTGGGGTTGCCGCGCGAGTCCAAGATCTCGCGGGCGCCGACGGCCTCGATGCTGGCCATGGGGGCTCCTTCGACGTGCAGGTGTGGGTTCCGTGCAGTGGTGGGTGACGACCTCACCCTAGTGGCGTCCACGGACCGTCGCGTCGGGACCTCCGTCCGCTGGACGCCCCCGTCAGGCTGTCATGGGCGGCGCGTCGTCGTCCGACGAGCGCGCGATGCCGGGCCGCGGGTCGGTCGCGAGCACCGCCATGAGGATCGAGTCGTGCCAGCGGCCGTCCCACCGCAGCCGGTCCCGCTGACGGCCCTCGACGACGAACCCGGCCTTCTCGTACGACCGCTGGGCGCGGGGGTTGAAGTCGAACACGCTGAGCTCGACACGGTGCAGACCGACCGCGTCGAACGCGTGGTCGAGCACCGCGACCATCGCCTCGGTGCCGTACCCGCGGCCCGGCATCCCGGGCACGAGCGCGATGCGCACGTTCATGCACCGGTCGTCCTCGTCGAGCTCGTTGAGGACCACCTCGCCCACGTACGTGCCGTCGGGCAGCGTGATCGCCCAGTCCGCGCGGTCGTCGGCCGGTCCGATGCGCTCGAGGTGCGCCGCGACCACCTCGCGCGTGAACACCGTGCGTGTGCCCGTGAGCCGGTTCGACTCCTCGTCGTGCAGCCCGGCCCAGACGTCCTCGAGGTGCTCGGGTCCCAGCGGGACCAGGACGAGCCGCGGGGTGCGCAGCGTCGGGACCGGTGACAGTGCGGAGCTCTCGACCACCCGGACAGGCTAGCGATCCGGGTGGCCGAGGCCGCTACGTCAGCCCTTCGCGCACACCACCCCGTTCAGACGGAACGTGCCGGGCGCCGTGGGCGTGCCGGGGTGCGACGCGTTGAAGCCGATGTCCGCGCTCGCCCCCGGAGCCAGCCGGCCGTTCCACGGCGCGTTGGTCGCCGTGACGGTGCTGCCGGTCTGGGACCACTGCGCGCTCCAGCCCTGCGTGACCTGCTGCCCGTTCGGGAAGTCGAACGTCAAGGTCCAGCCGTCGACGACCGTGGCGCTGGTGACCCGCAGGTTGGCCGTCAGACCGGTGTTCCACGCGCTCGTCGTCCAGCGCACGGTGCAGCCGCCGGGGCCGATGGTGGGCGTCGGGGTGGGCGTCGGAGTCGGCGTCGGAGTCGGCGTGGGCGTGGGAGTCGGGGTCGGCGTGGGCGTGGGAGACGGCGTCGGCGTGGGCGTGGGAGACGGCGTCGGCGTCGGCGTGGGAGACGGCGTCGGCGTCGGCGTGGGAGTCGGGGTCGGGGTCGTGCCGATGCGGGACGGGTCGACGATGCCCCAGAACGCGGCCTTCGCCTGGAGCCCGCCGTCGAACAGCAGCGGCGCGGCCCCCGACCGCAGCCACGTCCGCGAGTCGTCGACGCCCCAGACCGTCACGGACTCGAGCGACGACGCGTGCCGCTTGAGCACGGTCATCAGGTCCCGGTAGTAGTACGCCTGCTGCAGCAGACGGTCCGCGGGCGGCGTCGTCCAGCTCTCGCCGCCGTGCTGGTAGGTCGAGACGTCGAGCTCGGTGACCGCCTGCGTGACGTCGAGCGCCTCGAACGCGGTGATCGTCGCCTCGATGTCGCTCAGCGAGCGGCCGATCTCGACGTGCAGCTGGTGGCCGACGCCGTCGACCGGCACGCCGTCCGCGAGCAGCGACCGGACGAGCGCCAGGTAGGGCGCGCGCTTGTTCGCGTACTCGCTGTTGTAGTCGTTGATGAACAGCAGGACGTCGGGGCCGAACGCCGCGCGGGCGTACCGGAAGGCGTCGGCGATGTACGACGGGCCGAGGATCCGGTACCACTCGCTGCGCCGCAGACCGTCGGGCTGCGACTCGTCGATGACCTCGTTGACCACGTCGAACGCGAAGATCGGGTTGCCGGGCGTGCCGAACTCCCCGTACTCGGTGCGGTAGTGGTCGGCGATCGCGCGGATGTGCGCCTTGAGCCGCGAGCGCAGCAGCGCCTGGTCGTCGGCGCTCGTCGTGAGGGCCACGCCGTCGTTGCGCTCGAACCACCACTGCGGCGTCTGCTGGTGCCACAGCAGCGTGTGGCCGTAGACGCGCTGCCCGTGCTCGAGCGCGAAGTCCACGAGGAGGTCGGCCGCCGCGAAGCTGAACGTGCCCTCGGTGGGCTGGATCGCGTCGGGCTTCATCTGGTTGCCCGGAGTGATCTGCGCCGCGTGGTGCGCGACGAGCTCGCCCCGGCCCGCGAGCACGTCGGCGGGCTCGACCGCGATGCCGAACGGGAACCACGGCTGCAGGGTCGCGTCGAGCTGCGGCAGGGTCAGGTCGGGCGTGGCCCGCTCCCCCGTGACGACGACGTCGTCGACGAGGATGTCGGTGAGCGACGACGGGGACTCGACGTAGAGCTGTGCGGTGTCGAACGGTCCGGGCGTGTAGCTCGCGGTCACCTGCGTCCACGCGCCGCTCGTCACGCCGGTCGCGGTCGCGACGGTGTCGTACGACGAGCCGTTCGCGTCGTCGCGCTGCACGGACACGCGCAGGTCCGCGTACCCGGTGCCCGTCGAGGGCAGGCGCAGCCACAGCGAGACCGAGTAGGTGACGCCGGGCGTGAGGGTCACGGGCAGCGCCGCGCCGTTCCAGGACTCGGTGCGGCCCGTCACCAGCAGGCTCTGGCTGCCGCGCGGGTTCTCGGTGCTCAGCGAGACGGTGCTGCTGCCGCGCGCACCCCAGCCGTCGAGCCCGTCCTCGAAGTCGGACTGCACGACGACCGTGGCCGCCGCGCGGGCCGGCGAGGCGAACGGCGCGACGAACGCGACGACCACCACCAGCGCGGCGACGACGAGGGCTGCCAACGCCCCGACGCTCGACAGGGTGGACGTCCGCAACGGCGGGTGGGCACGGCGAGGCATCGCTTCGCTCCTTGGGCCTGCCGGCGGCACACCCACCGGTCACGCCGGAGGCTAGGGAACCCGCGACCTCACCGACGAGGGGTGAATCGGTTCGCCGGGGACGCGTCCTGCCCTGCCGCGCGCGCGTGCGCGAACGCCGAACGGGGACCGTGCGAGCGCACGGTCCCCGTTGCGGAGGTCGACAGGGTTCGTCAGCGGGCGGCGAGCGCCGCGACGATCTTCTCCGTCTGGTCACGCGCGTCGCCGAACAGCATCGCGGTGTTGTCGCGGAAGAACAGCGGGTTCTGCACGCCCGCATACCCCGTGGCCATCGACCGCTTGAACACCACGACCTGACGCGCGTGCCACACCTCGAGCACGGGCATGCCCGCGATGGGCGAGGACGGGTCGTCGAGCGCGGCCGGGTTGACGGTGTCGTTCGCGCCGATGACGAGCACGACGTCGGTCTCGTCGAAGTCGTCGTTGATCTCGTCCATCTCGAGGACGATGTCGTACGGCACCTTCGCCTCGGCCAGCAGCACGTTCATGTGCCCCGGCAGGCGTCCCGCCACGGGGTGCACCCCGAAGCGCACCTGCACGCCCCGCGCCCGCAGCTTCTCGACCAGGTCCGCGACGGGGTACTGCGCCTTGGCCACGGCCATGCCGTAGCCCGGGGTGATGACGACCGAGCGCGCGTCACCCAGCAGGTCGGCGACGTCCGCGGCGGACATCTCGCTGTGCTCCCCGACCGGTCCCCCGCCGGAGGGCGCCGCGGCACCCTCCTCGGCGCCGAAGCCGCCCAGGATCACCGAGATGAACGACCGGTTCATCGCGCGGCACATGAGGTACGACAGGATCGCACCGGACGCACCGACGAGCGCTCCCGTGACGATCAGCAGGTCGTTGCTGAGCATGAAGCCCGCGGCCGCCGCCGCCCACCCGGAGTACGAGTTGAGCATCGAGACGACGACCGGCATGTCGCCGCCGCCGATCGCCGCGACCAGGTGCCAGCCGAGGGCGAGCGCGATCACGGTCATGGCCAGCAGCGGCCAGATCGACGGTGCCGCGACGAACCACGCGAGCAGGCCGAGCGACACGACGACCGCGCCCAGGTTGAGCAGGTTGCGCCCGGGCAGGGTCAGCGGCGCGCTCTTGATCTTCGCGGAGAGCTTGAGGTAGGCGACGATCGAGCCGGTGAACGTGACCGCGCCGATGAACACGCCCAGGAACACCTCGACGAGGTGCACGCCGTGCGGCGGCTCGGTCAGGTACGAGTTGATGCCGACGAGCACCGCGGCAGCACCGACGAACGAGTGCAGCATCGCGATGAGCTCGGGCATCTGGGTCATCTCGACCTGGCGCGCACGCCAGGTGCCGATGACGGCGCCCACGCCCAGCACGAGCGCGATCAGCAGCGCCGTCGCGAGCGTCGAGCGCTGCGACGCCTGCAGCGCGAGCGCGATGGTGGCGGCCAGTGCGAGCACCATGCCGACCATGCCGAGGACGTTGCCTCGCCGAGCGGTCTCCTGCTTGCTCAGACCCGCCAGGGAGAGCACGAACAGCACGGCGGCCAGCACGTAGGTGGCCTGGGCCAGCGTCACGAGCGTCATCTCATGCCCCCCGTCGGAACATGCGGAGCATCCGGTTCGTGACCAGGAACCCGCCGAAGATGTTGATGCTCGCCACGGCGGCGGCGACGCACGCCACCACGGTCACGACGAGGTTGTCCGAGCCGATCTGCAGCAGCGCGCCGACGAGGATGATCCCCGAGATCGCGTTGGTCTGCGCCATGAGCGGCGTGTGCAGCGCGTGCGACACGTTCGAGATCACGTAGTACCCGACGAACACCGCGAGCACGAACACCGTGAAGTGCCCGAGGAACTCGCTCGGCGCGAAGGACACGCCGAGCGTGAGCAGCACCGCCGCGAGCGCGAAGCCGATCGTGCGGCGCTTCGCGCGGCGCGCGGCGGACTCCTGCGCGGCGGCTGCCGCGGCCGCGCGCTCCTCGTCGGACGGGCCCGGCGGTGCCGGTGGTGGTGCGGCCGAGACCGCGACCGCGGGCGGCGGCCAGAGCACCTCGGACTCGTGCGTGACCGTCATGCCGCGCTGCACCGGGTCGTCGAGGTCGAGGACGAGCGTGCCGTCCTTGGCGGGCGTCAGGAGCTGCACGAGGTGGACGATGTTGGTGCCGAGCAGCTGCGACGAGTGCTGCGGCATGCGTCCCGCGAGGTCGGTCCAGCCGAGGACGACCACGCCGTTCTTGCTCACCACGCGCTCGCCGGGGACCGTGAGCTCGCAGTTGCCGCCGCCGGGGGCCGCGAGGTCCACGACGACCGACCCGGGCTTCATCGCGGCGACGGCCTCGGCCGTGATCGTCGTCGGTGCCGTGCCGCGCACGAGCGCGGTGGTGATGACGATGTCCGCCTCGGCGCACTCCTGCGCGTACACGTCGAGCGCGGCCGCGGCCTGCTCGTCGGTCAGCGGCTTGGCGTAGCCGTCCGCGCTGATCTCCTGCTGGGCCTGCGGTGCGCGCACGAACTGCGCACCCATCGACTCGATCTGCTCGCCGACCTCGGGCCGCACGTCGAACGCGCGCACCTGCGCACCGAGCGAGTCCGCGGTGCCGATCGCCGCGAGCCCCGCGACGCCCGCGCCGATGACGAACACGCGCGCGGGCGGCGTCTTGCCCGCCGCGGTGACCTGGCCGGCGAACATCCCGCCGAACTCCTGCGCCGCCTCGACGACCGCCCGGTAGCCCGCGACGTTCGCCATGCTCGAGAGCACGTCGAGCGACTGGGCGCGCGAGATGCGCGGGACCGCGTCGAGCGCGAGTGCCGTGACACCGCGTGCCGCGAGCGCCTGGACGAGCTCGGGGTGCTGGGCGGGCTGCAGCTGCGCGACGAGCACGGCGCCCTTCCGCAGCAGGGCGAGGCGGTCGTCGGACGGCGCGTCGACGGCCGTCACGACGTCGGCGCCCCACGCGGCCGCCTGGTCGACGACCGCGGCACCCGCCTCCGCGTACGCCTCGTCGGCGAACGTCGCCGCCGCGCCCGCGCCCGACTCGACCAGCACCTCGTACCCGAGCCCGACGAGCTTCGCCACGGTCGCCGGCGTCGCCGCCACCAGACGCTGGCCGCTCGCCTCCCGCGGGATACCGATCGTCGTCACGCACTGCCTCCTGACCTGCGCACACCCGCAGCACGCAGGACGGGCGCACGGTGACCGCATCGTGGCCGGGTGACCGTCTCACCGGCTCGCCGCTGACCTTATCGACGTGCGGCGATCCCCCGCGGGACCACGGTCCCTCGTGGACACCTGCGACGTGACCCGCGCCGTCGGCGTCAGGGCGTGGCGAGCTCACCCTGCAGCGCGGTGACCTGCCGCACCCACTCGTCGCGCTCGGCGACCGCGGCCTGGATGACCCCGACGGCCGCCTGCAGCGCCACGGCGTCGCCCGCGTCGAGCGCGTCGGCGTACTGCCGCAGGCCGACGCCGAGCTGCTCACCCGCGGTGCGCGCGTGCGCGTGCAGCTCGTCGAGCCGGGCGGTCCCCGTCGCGGCGCCGGCGACTGCGTGCTGCACCGCACGCACCGCGGGCAGCGTGTCGGCGCGGACCCGCGCGGCGCGTGCGTCGGGCGCGAGCGTCGTGTCGGCGTCGATCGCCAGCACCGCCTG
>NZ_LFKW01000086.1:0-1907 GCF_001040865.1 Cellulomonas sp. A375-1
GTCGCGCGCGAGCGCGGTGCGGTGCTCGGGTCCGCGGTGCTCCCCGCGACGGTGCACGCCGTACGCGCGGCGATCTTCGGGGCCGGTCCCCTGCAGCCGTTCCTCGACGACCCGCGCGTGAGCGACGTGCTCGTCAACGGTCCGCGCGACGTGTGGGTCGAGCTCGACGGCCGGCTGACGCGCACGGACGTCGACCTGGGATCCGAGCAGGACGTGCGGGCGCTCGCGGTGCGGCTCGCGGCAGCCGGCGGGCAGCGGCTCGACGACGGCGCACCCACCGTCGACGCTCGCCTGCCCGACGGCACCCGGCTGCATGCCGTGCTGCCGCCCGTGGCAGGCGGGTGCGCGCTGCTGAGCCTGCGCGTGGTGCGCTCGCGCGCGCTGTCGATGGACGAGCTGGTCCGCGTCGGGACGATCGCCCCCGAGATCGTCGGCGTCGTGCGCGGCCTCGTCGACGCACGCGCCAACCTGCTCGTCTCCGGCGCGACGGGCGCGGGCAAGACGACGCTGCTGGCCGCGCTCCTGTCGTGGGCGGGCCACGACGAGCGCATCGTCGTCATCGAGGAGTCCGGCGAGCTCGCGCCCGACCACCCGCACGTCGTGCGACTGCTGGCCCGGCGCGCGAACGTCGAGGGTGCGGGCCGGGTGGACCTCGCCGAGCTGGTGCGCCAGGCGATGCGCATGCGGCCCGACCGGATCGTGCTCGGGGAGTGTCGTGGTGCCGAGGTCCGCGAGGTCATGGCCGCGCTGAACACGGGCCACGACGGAGGGTGCGCGACGGTCCACGCGAACACCGCGGCCGACGTCCCGGCCCGCCTCGAGGCGCTCGCGGCGCTCGCGGGCCTCGGGCGTGACGCGACGGCCGCTCAGGCCTCCGCCGCGTTCGACGCGGTGCTGCACCTGCGGCGGGCGGGACCGGGCAGGGCGCGGCGGTCGCTCGCGGAGGTCGCCGTGGTCCGGCGCTCGCGTGACGGGCTCGAGGTCGCGACCGCCGTCGCCGTCGCGCCGTCGGGCGTCGTGACCCGCGGGCCAGGTTGGCCGCAGCTCGCGGCCCGCCTCGAGGCCGTGACGTGACCCGGACCGACACGTGCGCCGGCGCATCGAACGGCACCAGGCGCGCCATCTCGGCCCGAACGTGGGCGGGCAGGACCGCGTCCTTCGGCGGGCGCTGCGCGAGGTCCGTGTGAGCGTCGCTGCGGGGGTTGCCAGCGCCGTCGTCGTGCTCGTGCTCGCGGGCCCACCGGGACGGGTCCCCGGACGCCGGTCACACGTGCCGGGGCTGACGCGTAGGGCGGTCGCACCGCCGACGGGCGTCGCGCTCGAAGCGCTGCTCGTCGCGGTCGGGGCGCAGCTGCGGGCGGGGCGTGCTCCGCGCGACGCGTGGGAGACCGCGCTCGGGATGCGGCTGGTAGGCGACGTGCCCGACGTCGGGACGCTCGTCGCGGCCTGCGGTGGGGCTGGCGGGAGCGAGTCACGCGGTCGGGTGTCGCGCGCGCGACGAGGCGGAGCCGTGGCACGTGAGCGGCTGCGCCTGGTCGAGCGGACCGCCGCCGTGGTCGCAGCCGCCCAGACCGCGCATGAGCTCGGCGCGCCGCTCGTCGGGGTGCTCGAACGCGTCACGGAGTCGCTGGCCGCCGATGCCGCGGAGCGCGACGACGTCGAGGCGGCACTCGCCGGTCCGCGCGCGACCGCCCGCGTCCTCGGGTGGCTGCCGCTCTTGGGCGTCGCGCTCGGGACCGTGCTCGGCGCGGACCCGGTCGGTGTCCTGCTGGGCGGTGGCCTCGGCACCACAGCGGGTGTCGCGGGGGTGCTCCTGCTCGTCGCCGGGCGGCGCTGGACCGCCGCCCTGCTCACGCGCGCGGCTCGCGGGGCTGCCGCGCCCACGCGAGCGCGGACCGGCGTGCCCC
>NZ_LFKW01000087.1:0-11619 GCF_001040865.1 Cellulomonas sp. A375-1
AGCGGGCCTGCCGACGCCGGCGGGCCGAACGCGGGCCGCTGGCCGGACCGCACGCTCGTGAGCACCTCGGCGTGGTGCGCGAGCGCCTCGGCGGCCGCACGCGACGCCTCCCACACGCGCGCCCCGGCATCCCCGGCGAGGTCGAGCCCGCAGCCCGGGCACCGCGGCGACGCGAGGCGCGTGCCGCACGCGGGGCAGCGGTGCGGGTCGAGCAGGAGCTGGCGTGCGTGCTCGAGCGGCGTCGGGACCATGGCGGGCATCCTGGCAGGCCGGACGCGTGCCCGCGGCGTCTCGCGGGGGATGTCACCCTCCGCGTCCGGCACTCGGATGGGCCTAGGGTGGAGCGAAGGTGCACCAGCGACGCCAGGAGGTCCGCACATGGCAGGTCAGGAACGCGTCAACCCGCGCCGCGACGACGAGGAGCCCGTCGACGCCCCCGAGCTCGTCGCGCCGTCGGTCCAGTCCCGTGACGTCGAGGTCGACGCGCTGCTCGACGAGATCGACGACGTGCTCGAGCAGAACGCCGAGCAGTTCGTCCGGGGTTTCGTGCAGAAGGGCGGTCAGTGATCGCCCATGTCGCACCCTGACCCGCTTGCCACGGGCCGGCTGCCGGCCGCCTTCCTGACCCCGGGCTCGTCGTCGTTCGTCGACTTCCTCACCTCGCACGCGCCCGGCCTGCTGCCGGGCAACCGCCCGCTGGCGGGCATGGACTCGGCCGTCGCGCCCCACGGGACGACGATCGTCGCCGTCGTGTGCGCGGGCGGCCTCGTCATGGCGGGGGACCGGCGCGCCACGATGGGCTCGATGATCGCGAGCCGGGAGATCGAGAAGGTCTTCCCGGCCGACGAGTACTCGGCCGTGGGCATCGCCGGCACCGCCGGGCTCGCCGTCGAGCTCGTGCGGCTGTTCCAGCTCGAGCTCGAGCACTACGAGAAGATCGAGGGCAGCCTGCTGTCGCTCGACGGCAAGGCGAACCGGCTGTCGACCATGATCCGCGGCAACCTCGGGCTCGCGCTGCAGGGGCTGGCCGTCGTGCCGCTGTTCGGCGGGTTCGACCTCGACCGCGGCATCGGGCGCATCTTCTCCTACGACGTGACGGGCGGGCGCTACGAGGAGCACGAGCACCATGCGGTGGGCTCGGGCTCGGTGTTCGCGCGCGGTTCGCTCAAGAAGCTCTGGAAGCGCGGGCTCTCACCTGACGAGGCGGTACGCGTCGCGGTCGAGGCCCTCGTCGACGCCGCGGACGACGACTCGGCGACCGGCGGCCCGGACACGACCCGGCGCATCTGGCCCGTCGTCGCGACCGTCACGCGGTCCGGGTACCTGCGGGTGCCGGACGAGACGCTCGAGGGCGTCGTCGAGACCGTCGTCGCCGACCGCCGTGCGCAGCACGGTCACGCCCGTGGAGGTGAGCGCGCATGAGCATGCCGTTCTACGTCTCGCCCGAGCAGCTGATGAAGGACCGCGCGGACTACGCGCGCAAGGGCATCGCGCGTGGCCGCAGCGTGGTCGTCGTGCAGTACGACGAGGGGATCGCGTTCGCGACCGAGAACGCCTCGCGCGCGCTGCACAAGGTCTCGGAGATCTACGACCGCATCGCGTTCGCGGCCGTCGGCAAGTACAACGAGTTCGAGAACCTGCGCGTGGCCGGGGTGCGGTACGCCGACCTGCGTGGCTACTCCTACGACCGTGAGGACGTCACGGCGCGTGCGCTGGCGAACGCCTACGCGCAGACGCTGGGCACGGTGTTCACCACCGAGTCGAAGCCGCTCGAGGTCGAGCTCGTCGTCGCCGAGGTGGGCCGCACCGCGGACACCGACCAGATCTACCGCCTCACGTACGACGGCTCGGTGGCCGACGAGCACGGCTGGGTCGTCATGGGCGGCCAGGCCGAGCGGCTCGCGGGCCTCGTCGAGGGCGAGTGGCAGCCGGGTCTGAGCCTGCCGCAGGTGCTCCAGCTCGCCGTGCGCGCGCTGGGCTCGGCACCCGAGGAGGGTGGTGAGCAGCGCACGCTGCCGGCCGCGCAGCTCGAGGTCGCCGTGCTGGACCGGACCCGTCCGCGCCGCGCGTTCCGCCGTCTGGCGGGGCCGCTGCTGGAGGACCTGCTGGAGGGCTGATGGACAAGCGGATCTTCGGTCTGGAGACCGAGTACGGCGTCACGTGCGCCGCCACCGACGGGCGCGGTCTGTCGGCCGACGAGGTGGCGCGGTACCTGTTCCGCAAGGTCGTCGCGTGGGGGCGCTCGTCGAACGTCTTCCTGCGCAACGGCTCGCGGCTGTACCTCGACGTCGGCTCGCACCCCGAGTACGCGACGGCCGAGTGCGACGACGTGCGGCAGCTCGTCACGCACGACCGCGCGGGGGAGCGGATCCTCGAAGGGCTCGTCGCCGACGCGCAGCAGCGGCTCGAGCACGAGGGCCTGCCCGGCACCATCCACCTCTTCAAGAACAACACCGACTCAGCCGGCAACTCCTACGGCTGCCACGAGAACTACCTCGTGCGGCGGCAGGGTGACTTCGGACGGCTGTCGGACGTGCTCGTGCCGTTCCTCATCACGCGGCAGGTCCTCACGGGCGCGGGAAAGGTGCTGTCGACACCGCGCGGCGCGGTCTACTGCCTGTCGCAGCGCGCCGACCACATCTGGGAGGCGGTCTCGAGCGCGACGACCAGGTCGCGGCCGATCATCAACACGCGCGACGAGCCGCACGCCGACGCCGAGCACTTCCGTCGCCTGCACGTGATCGTCGGCGACTCCTCGATGTCGGAGTCCACGACCATGCTCAAGGTCGGCGCGACCGACCTGCTGCTGCGGCTGGTCGAGGCCGGCATCCCGATGCGGGACCTGTCGCTCGAGAACCCGATCCGCGCGATCCGGGACATCAGCCACGACATGACCGGGCTGGCGCCCATCACCCTCGCGAACGGACGCACGGCCACGGCCGTCGACCTGCAGGAGGAGTACCTGGCGCGGGTCAGCGACTTCGTGGCCCAGCGCGGCGGCGGCTCGCCGCAGGACAAGCAGGTGCTCGAGCTGTGGGAGCGGGGCCTGCACGCGCTGCGCACGGGCGACCTGTCCCTCGTGGAGCGCGAGCTCGACTGGGTCATCAAGTACCGGCTGATCGAGCGGTACCGCGCCAAGCACGACCTGCCGCTGTCGGACGTCCGCGTGCAGCGGCTCGACCTCGCGTACCACGACATCTCGCGCACCGAGGGCCTGTACAACCTGCTCGCGGCCAAGGGCCTCGTGGAGCGGCTGACCACGGACCTCGAGGTGTTCGAGGCGACATCGGTGCCGCCGCAGACGACGCGCGCCAAGCTGCGCGGCGACTTCGTCCGCGCCGCTCAGGAGGCCCGCCGCGACTACACGGTGGACTGGGTGCACCTCAAGCTCAACGACCAGGCGCAGCGCACGGTCCTGTGCAAGGACCCGTTCCGCAGCGTCGACGACCGGGTGGAGCGGCTCATCGAGTCCATGTGACGCCCCGCTCCCGGGGTGCGCAGGCAGGGGACGTAGAGTGTCGGTCCGCCGGGGTCGGACCCGGGGCCGCTGGACTGCGGCCGGACGACGAGACGAAGGACCTGGGGTGCGAGGACTGCGACGTGCGCGGGGCGGGGCCGTCGCCCTGGTCGTCGGGCTGCTGGCCCTCGCGGCCTGCTCCACGCCCGACGAGGTCCCCGTGGAGATCACCGTCACCGGTGATGCCGGGGCAGCCCCGACGCTCGTGTACGTCGCGCCGCTGACGGTCGAGAAGGAGTTCCGCGAGGCCATCTGGGCCGGGACGGGGCCAGAGCTGGTCGACGGCGCGCCGGTGCTCATCGACTACTGGCTCGAGAACGCCGACGACGCCAGCCTCGTGCGCGAGAGCTACTCGAGCAGCCCCACGTCGCAGCTCCTCACGGAGGCCGACCTGGGCCTCGACCTGTACGAGACGCTGAGCGACCAGCGCGTCGGCGCGCGGCTCCTGCAGGTCGTCCCGGGCTCCGAGCACGGTGACCCATACCCGACCGCGACCGTGATCGACGTGCTCCCGACGCGTGCCCAGGGGACGCCGGTCACACCGGGCGAGGGCTTCCCGACCGTCACCGAGGCGAAGGACGGCTCTCCCCAGCTGACCCCGCTCGAGACCGAGCCGCCCGCCACCCTGCGCGTGCAGCCGCTGCTGCGCGGCACGGGGCGCCAGGTGGTCGCGACGGACACCGTGACCGTGCAGCTCACGGGATGGTCGTGGACGGGTGGCGAGCAGTTCGACACCACGTGGGCCTCCGGCCTGCCGCTGTCGTTCTCGCTGCAGGACGTGCCCGCCTGGCAGGAGGGGCTCGTCGACCAGCCCGTCGGGAGCCGCGTGATGCTCGTGGTGCCGCCGTCGTACGCGCTCGGCGTGACGCAGAGCGAGGAGCTCGCCGGGCAGACCGTCGTGTTCGTCGTGGACATCCTCAACGCCCGGACCCCCGGAGGGACCTCGTGAGCCTCGCCCTGCGCGTCATCCCGTGCCTCGACGTCGACGCGGGCCGCGTCGTCAAGGGTGTGAACTTCGAGAACCTGCGCGACGCGGGCGACCCGGTCGAGCTCGCGCACCGGTACGACACGGAGGGCGCCGACGAGCTGACGTTCCTCGACGTGTCGGCGTCGTCCGGCAACCGCGAGACGACGTTCGACGTGGTGCGCCGCACGGCCGAGGAGGTGTTCGTCCCGCTCACCGTGGGGGGCGGCGTGCGCTCGGCCGACGACGTGGACAAGCTCCTGCGCGCGGGCGCGGACAAGGTCGGCGTCAACACGGCGGCGATCGCGCGGCCCGAGCTCATCGCGGAGATCGCCGACCGGTTCGGCTCGCAGGTGCTCGTGCTGTCGGTCGACGCGCGGCGCGTGACGGGCGACGTGCGGACCGACTCGGGCTACGAGGTCACGACGCACGGCGGTCGTCGTGGCACGGGCATCGACGCGGTGCAGTGGGCCGTCCGGGCGGCCGAGCTGGGCGCCGGGGAGGTGCTCCTCAACTCGATGGACGCCGACGGGACGACGGCAGGCTTCGACCTCGAGATGCTGCGTGACGTCCGTGCCGAGGTCGCGGTCCCGCTCATCGCGAGCGGAGGCGCGGGAACGCCGGAGCACTTCGTCGAGGCGGCCCGTGCGGGTGCCGATGCGGTCCTGGCCGCGAGCGTGTTCCACTTCGGCACGCTGACGATCGGCGAGGTGAAGGCGGCGTTGCGCGACGCGGGGATCACCGTCCGCTGACGCAGGGCGGGCCGCTGACGACGCCGCAGCGTCAGGGGAGCGGGAAGCGTGCCGCGAGCAGCGCGACGTCGACGGGCGCGCCCTGGGCGACGACGGTGGACGCAGCGCCCCGGCCCGACAGCCACAGCACGAGCTCTCCCGCGTCACCCCGCACGACGACGGTGCCGTGCTCGCCCTTCGGACCCTTGACGCGGGCCCGCGGACCGTCGGCGTTCACCAGCACGAGGCCGACGGGCACCTTGTGCGTGCGAGCCCGCGCGAACCGGCGGACGTCCTTCCACAGCGCGTCGGCCAGCGCGGGGTCGAGCTCGCGCGGCGGCACCGGGCCGGCGCCTCGTCGGACGTCCTCGCCGTGCACGTAGAACTCGACGAGGTTCGCGGCGTCGCCCGCCACGGACATCGGGTGCCAGCGCGACGGACCGGCAGCGACCCGGTCGACGAGGGCCGCGTAGCCCTCGGGTGTGGTCGCGGTCTGCGCGAGCTCGTCGATCGCGCGCTCGGCGGCGCCGGCGAGCGCGGGGACCGCGATACCGGCCCCGACGCGCAGCGAGCTCTCGCGCAGCACGACGTGCGCCGCGAGGTGCCGCGCCTGCCAGCCCTCGCAGAGCGTCGGTGCGTCGGGGGTCGCGGCGCGCAGGGCGTCCGTGAGGTCGGCGCGGAGGGTCTCGTGCCACGTCATGGACGCCATGGTCCCACTCCTCGGTCGTCCTCGCGGCCCTTCCCGCAGAGGGCCGCCACGGGAGGTGTCGGAGGTGCGTGAGACGATGAGCGCTGCTCACCTCCCCGTCGGAAGGCTCGTCGTCATGCCCTCGCCCCGGTCGTCGTCGCCGTCCTCGGCGCCCCCCGACCGGGACCGGCCGACGGCTCCGATGCGGCTGACGGGGTCGACCCCGCGCCGGGCCACGACCCTGATCTGGCGCGGCATGCGCGCGCACCCGTGGACCTATGCCGCGGCGGTGGGCACGTCCGCCGTGTTCGGTGTCGCGACGGTGGCGGTCAGCCGGGTGCTCGGCTGGGTGACCGACGACGTCGTCGTCCCGGCGCTGGCCGGGGACGAGGGCGCACAGGGACGCATCTGGTGGGCCGGCGGGGCGATCGTGCTCGTCGCCGTGACCCTCGCGCTGAGCGTGGCCGGGCGCCGCGTGTTCGCGGGGATGGGGTACGCGCTGGTCCAGGAGGACCACCGGCTCAAGGTCACGCGCCAGTACCTGCGGCTGCCGATGTCCTGGCACCGCAAGCACCCGACCGGGCAGCTGCTGTCCAACGCGGGTGCCGACGTCGAGGCGTCGACGTCGGTGTTCAACCCGCTGCCGTTCGCGCTCGGCGTCGTGGTGATGCTCGCGGTGGCGACGGTCGCGCTGGTGCGCACGGACCTGTGGCTCGCGCTCGCCGCGCTCGTCGTCGTCCCGCTCGCGATCGCCGCCAACGCCTGGTTCCAGCGCCGCATGTCGCCCGCGATCACGCACGCGCAGCAGCTGCGGGCCGAGGTCGCCGACGTCGCGCACGAGAGCTTCGAGGCCGCGCTGCTCGTGACGTCGCTCGGCACGCAGGCGCGCGAGGAAGCCCGGTTCGCGGACCGCGCGGGCCGGCTCGCGGACGCCAACGTGCGCGTCGGCGTCGTCCGGGCGTTCTTCGACCCGGTGATCGACCTGCTGCCGCAGGTGGGCACGCTCGCCGTGCTCGTGGTCGGGACGTGGCGGGTCTCGACGGGGAACATCGACACCGGTGACGTCGTCGCGGCCGCGTATCTGCTGACGCTGCTCGCGGTGCCCGTGCGCGCCTTCGGCTGGGTGCTGGGCGAGATCCCGCGTGCGCTGGTCGGCTACGACCGCATCGCGCGGGTCGTCGACAGCACCGGAGCGCTCCCCGCGGGCTCGACGCGCTGGTCGTCCACGTCGACCGGCGCGAGCGTGCGGTTCGACCACGCGACGCGCACCGTCGAGACCGCGCAGGGTCCGCTGACCCTCGTGGACGACGTCGACCTCGACCTCGCGGCGGGCCGCGTCGTGGCCGTCGTCGGACCCACGGGCGCCGGGAAGACGAGCCTCGTCACGCTCGTCTCGCGGTTGGCCGACCCGGACCGCGGCGCCGTCCTGGTCGACGGCGTGGACCTGCGCGAGCTCGACCCGCACGACCTGGCGCAGCACGTGGCGCTCGTCGCGCAGCACGCCTTCGTGTTCGAGGACACCGTCCGCGGCAACGTGACCCTGGCCGACCCGGACGACCCGGCGGCTCCGTCGGACGACGAGGTGTGGCACGCGCTGCGGGTCGCGCGGGTCGACGACGTCGTCCGTGCGCTGCCGGACGGGCTCGACGCACACCTCGGGGAGCGCGGCGCGAACCTGTCCGGCGGGCAGCGGCAGCGGCTCGCGCTCGCGCGTGCGCTCGTGCGGCGACCGAGCGTCCTGGTGCTCGACGACGCGACCTCGGCAGTCGACCCGCGCGTCGAGCAGGAGATCCTGCGCGGCCTGCGTGGGTCGGCGGGGGAGCCGGGGCCCACGGTCCTGCTCGTCGCCTACCGCATGTCGTCGGTGCTGCTCGCCGACGAGGTGGTGCACCTGGACGGAGGTCGCGTCGTCGACCGCGGGACCCACGCCGAGCTGCTCGCGCGCGACCAGGGGTACCGCGACCTCGCGACCGCGTACGAGCGGGAGAGCGAGCGACGTGCGGGCCGCGACTGGGACGAGGAGGACGTCGACGACGAGACCGGCGACGACGAGACCGGCGACGACGGGTATGCCGCGGACGAGACGGACGAGACGGTGGACGCACGATGACGGGCTCGCGCAAGGAGTCGACAGCGACGTCGTCCCGCGCCACGCCGGCCGAGGCGACTGAGAGCACGCCCGGGGCAGGATCCGAGGGCACGAGCTCGAGCGGTCACTCGATGGGCTCGGCGAGCTCGCTGGGGGTGCTCGCGACCCTGCGCCGCGGCATCGAGATCTCGCCTCGTCTCGTGGAGGGGCTCGGGCTCACGATCGTGCTCGCGACGCTCGCCGCGGTCGGGCGCGTGCTGGTCCCGATCGCGGTGCAGCAGACGGTCGACACGGGGATCCTCGCCGCGGGCGGGCCGGACGTCGGCCGGGTGGCGGTGCTCGCCACGATCGCCCTGGCGGGCCTCGTGCTCGGCGCGCTGTGCTCGGCGGCCGTCAACATCCGCCTGTTCCGTTCGAGCGAGGCCGGCTTGCTGCAGCTGCGCACGCGCGCGTTCCGGCACGTGCACGACCTGTCGGTCCTCACGCGCGGCACCGAGCGCCGCGGCAGCCTGGTCTCGCGCGTCACGTCGGACGTCGACACCATCTCGCTGTTCGTGCAGTGGGGCGGGATCATGCTGCTGGTCTCAGTGCTGCAGATCCTCGTGGCGACCGCGCTCATGGCCGTCTACTCGTGGCAGCTCACCCTCATCGTCTGGCTCGGGTTCGTGCCGCTGGTCGTCGCGCTGCAGCCGCTGCAGAAGCGCGTCAACGCCCGGTACTCCCGGGTGCGCGAGCGGTACGGCGCCATGCTCGGTGCTGTCTCCGAGTCGGTCGTGGGCGCTGAGACGATCCGCGCGTACGGCGTCGCGGACCGCACGCAGCGCTCGACCGACGCCGCGATCGGCGCGACCCGCCGTGCGATGGTCCGTGCGCAGAACCTGGTCGCCACCGTCTTCTCGTCGGGCGTGCTCACCGCGAACCTGGTGCTCGCGGTGGTCGTCGTCGCGGGGACGTACCTCGGGGTCGCGGGGGACCTGACCGCGGGTCGCCTGCTGGCGTTCCTGTTCCTGGTCCAGCTCTTCACCGGTCCCGTGCAGATGGCGACCGAGATCCTCAACGAGCTGCAGAACGCGGTCGCGGGCTGGCGCCGGGTGCTCGGCGTGCTCGAGACGCCTGTGGAGCTCGTCGACCCGGGCGAGCGGGGGACGCCGAGCCCCCGCGCGCCCGCGCACGTCGAGCTGCGGGGGGTCGGGTTCGCCTACCCCGACGGGCCGCCGGTCCTGCGCGACGTGGATGTGGTCGTCCCCGCGGGCTCGTCGGTCGCGGTGGTGGGGGCGACGGGCTCCGGCAAGACGACGATCGCGCGCCTCGTCGCGCGGCTCGTGGACCCGACGCACGGCCGGATCCTGCTCGACGGCACCGACCTGCGCGACATCCGGCACGACCAGCTGCGCCGTCGCGTCGTGCTCGTGCCGCAGGAGGGATTCCTCTTCGACGGGACGCTCGCGCAGAACATCGCGTACGGACTGCGCGACGACGAGGACGCGTCCTGGACGCCGCCGCACGACGACCCGCGCGTGCGCGAGGCGGTCGACGCGCTCGGCCTGGGCCCGTGGGTCGACGAGCTCGTCGCCGGGCTGGACACGCCCGTCGGCCAGCGCGGCGAGTCGCTCTCCGCCGGTGAGCGACAGCTCGTCGCGCTCGCGCGCGCCTACCTCGCCGACGCCGACCTGCTGCTGCTCGACGAGGCGACGTCCGCGGTCGACCCCGCGACCGAGGTGCGCCTCGCTCGGGCGCTGGCGAGCCTGACCGAGGGTCGCACCACGATCACGATCGCCCACCGGCTCTCGACCGCCGAGGCCGCCGACGCGGTCGTCGTGGTCGACGCGGGCCGTGTCGTCGAGCAGGGCCACCACGACGACCTCGTCGCGGCCGACGGCCTGTACGCCACGATGCACGGCGCCTGGGTCTCCCAGACACGCTGAGCGGCACGGCGGCGGGTGCCGGTCCAGGTGCGCGCGGACACCCCGTGGTCGGTCGCGCCGGGCGTGGCAGGATTCTCGGGTGCCCACCCTGGATCCCGCAGTCGCCTCGCGCCTCAAGCGTGACGAGGCAGGCCTCGTCGCCGCGATCGTGCAGCAGCACGACACGCGCGAGGTCCTCATGCTCGGCTGGATGGACGACGAGGCGCTGCGCCGCACGCTGTCGTCCGGTCGCGTGACCTTCTGGTCCCGCTCGCGTCAGGAGTACTGGCGCAAGGGCGACACGTCGGGTCACGTCCAGCACGTCAAGGCCGTGAGCATCGACTGCGACGGCGACGCGCTCCTGGTCGAGGTCGACCAGGTGGGGGCGGCGTGCCACACGGGCGCCCGCACATGCTTCGAGGCGGGCGGCCCGCTGCCGGTCACGTCCGGCGAGACGACGAGGTCCGAGGAGACGACGGGGGACGCGCGATGACCGCCGACACCTCCGCGCAGGTGCCCTGGGGTGGCACGTGGCCCACGCTCGAGGGCTTCCGCGAGCTCGCGCGCGACCGTCGGGTCGTGCCCGTGGTGCGGCGGCTGCTGGCCGACGACGTGACGCCCGTGGGCCTGTACCGCACGCTCGGCGCGGGCCGGCCGGGCACGTTCATCCTCGAGTCCGCCGAGGCGGACGGGACCTGGGCGCGTTGGTCCTTCGTCGGGGTGCGCTCGCGCGCGACGCTGACGGTGCGCGACGGCGAGGCCGCATGGACGGGCGACGTGCCGGTCGGCATCCCGACGAGCGGCGACGTGCTCGACGTGCTCAACGAGACGCTCGACGTGCTGCGTACCCCCGTCCTACCCGGGCTCCCGCCGCTGACCAGCGGGCTCGTCGGCGCGCTGGGCTGGGACATCGTGCACCACTGGGAGCCGACGCTGCCGAAGAAGGCGCCCGACGAGCTCGAGGTCCCCGAGCTGACGCTGCTGCTCGCCACCGACCTCGCGGTGGTCGACCACCAGGACGGCTCCGTCTGGCTCGTGGCGAACGCGATCAACTTCGACGACACCGACGAGCGGGTCGACGACGCGCACGCGGACGCCGTCGCCCGCCTGGACGCGATGCAGGCCTCGCTCCTGCACCCCGCGCCCTCGGGGATCGCCGTGCTCGCGGACGTGCCCGAGCCCGAGCTGCGGTTCCGGTCGACGCGCGAGGAGTTCGACCACGCAGTGCGCTTCGGCAAGGACGCGATCCGCGACGGCGAGGTGTTCCAGGTCGTCATGTCGCAGCGACTCGACCTCGACTGCCCGGCCGAGCCGCTCGACGTCTACCGGGTGCTGCGCACGATCAACCCGAGCCCGTACATGTACTACCTGCAGCTGCAGGACGCCGACGGGCGCGACTTCGCGGTCGTCGGGTCGAGCCCCGAGACGCTCGTGAAGGTCGACGAGGGGCACGTCACGACGTACCCCATCGCGGGTTCGCGTCCCCGCGGCGCGACGCCCGAGGAGGACCGCGAGCTCGCCGACGAGGTCCTCGCCGACCCCAAGGAGCGCGCCGAGCACATCATGCTCGTCGACCTGTCGCGCAACGACCTCGTCAAGGTCTGCGACCCGACGAGCGTCGAGGTCGTGGAGTTCATGGCCGTCCGACGGTTCTCGCACATCATGCACATCACGTCGACCGTCGTCGGACGGCTGCGCGCGGGAGCCACCGCGCTCCAGACCCTCA